>NZ_SCTN01000189.1 GCF_004297345.1 Aquabacterium sp.
ACACAGACCTGGCGCCCTTGTGGCGCCAGGTCTGGGTCCAGGTGATGCGGCCTTGCTCGCGTACCAGCCGCGCCATCTCGCTGCGCTGGAAGGTGGTGGATTGCGGGGCGACCACACGCATCAGGCCGATGCGCGCAGCGAAGTACAGCTGCAGGCTCAGGCCGCTGAGGATCAACAGGACGACGATTCGCCAGACTGCACGCATCGGGGTTCTTGATGTGGTGACGATAAAGGTTGGAGGAGCTGGGCCTTAATGATGCTTGGTCGCATCGACCAAAGCGCGCATGTGGGCCAGCACCGGAGCGGTGTCGGGGCGCACGCCACGCCACAAGGCGAAGCTTTCTGCGGCCTGTTCGACCAGCATGCCCAAGCCGTCGCGCGGCACGGCGCCATGGCTGCGCGCCCAGTCTAGGAACGCTTGTGCGGCAGGGCCGTACATCATGTCCAGCGCCAGTGTGCCGGGTTTGAGTACTTCGGGGCCGACGGGCACGCCGCTGCCAGCCAGGCTGGCGGCCGTACCATTGATGAACACGTCGAATGCGGTGCCCGGTGCTTGCAGGCCACAGGCGCTGAGCTTCACGCCGTGTTGATCGGCCCATGCGGCATGGCGATCGACGATGGCCTGGGCCTTTTCTACCGTGCGGTTGGCCATCACGATCTCGGCGGGGCGCGCCTCGATCAGCGGGCCCAGCACGCCGGCACTGGCGCCACCGGCACCCAGCAGCAGCACGCGTTTGCCAGCGAGTGCCACGCCTGCGTTGACGGCGATGTCACGAACGAGGCCCACGCCATCGGTGTTGTCGGCCACCCAGCCGCCGGCGCTGTCGGCATCGAAGCGCAGGGTGTTGGCGGCTTGCGCCAGTTCGGCGCGGGGCGTGCGGCGGCTGGCCAGCTCGAAAGCTTCAAACTTGAAGGGCACGGTCACGTTGCAGCCTTTGGCGCCGCCAGCAGCAAAGGCCTTGATGTGGGCCTTGAAGTCATCCAGCGGGCACAGCAGGCGGCCGTAGTCCATCGCTTGGTCAGCCTGTTGGGCGAACTGGGCGTGGATCAGCGGCGAGCGGCTGTGTTCAACCGGGTTGCCGGCCACGGCGTAGCGGTCTGGGGAGGTCATGTCAGCGTGGGATCAGGGCGCGACGGGAGCCGGCGCCACCTGACCTGGCGCGGGCGCCTGGGTGATGGCCTGCATGCCCTCGTCACGGGTGAAGCGGAAGCGCGAGGAGATCAGCAGCAGATCCTTGCCGGCGATGACCTCAGGCGGGATGCGCCCGTAGGGGCCGCCTTGCTTGACGATCTCGGCCGCGCGCTTGTCGAGCATCTTGTTGCCCGAGCTGATGGTGATCTCGGTGTCGCGCACCTTGCCGTTGCGGTCGAGCGTGATGATCATGTACATCTCGCCGTACAGCTTCTTGCCGTTGTGCGACGGGAAGTGATCCGTGCCCATGCGTTCAACCAGATTGCGGAACTGGCTGTAATACATCGCGTCAGCGGCCTTCATCGTGGCCGGGCTGATGATGCGCTTCTTGGGGCGCTCGTTTTCTTCGCGGATGCGCTTTTCAATCTCGGCCAGCAGCTTGGTCAGCTGGCGGCGGCGCTCGTCGTCTGCGCGTGATTGAGCGGTCTCGGCCTTGGCGCGCGGTTGCGGTGGCGGCAGCGCGGAAAGCTCGTTCTTGACCTGCGTGAGCAACTGCTGCTGTTCCTGCTGCATCTGCTCGATCATGCGCGCGGTCTGCTCCAGCGCATCGCCCACTTCGGCTTCGGGCGAGGGGGGCAGGGGCGAGGTGGCGCGGCCTGTGTCTTCGCCGCCACCGGCCAGGTTCTGTTGTGCCAGCGCCTGGGCTTTTTCTGGTGGCTTCTCTCCGCCTGCGTTCACCAGGATCACCTCCAGCGGGGTGTCCTTGAAGGTGCGGTTGAAGCCTTCCGGATCAATGAAACGGAAGCTGAACAGCCCGATATGAAGCAGCGCCGAGATCCCCAGGCAGATCTGCAAGAGGCTCAGGCTGTTCCACAGGGATCGAAGGCGTTGAAGCATTCGTGTTCAGGCTCGGAGGCGTTCGGGCTTCGGTGTCCTGGCGGTCAGGCAGCCGGCGCGTCGCCCGCTGAGGGCTCCGCATCGGTCATGTCGATGGCCAGGGTCAATGGACCTGCATTGTCCAGCACCTCGTCGTCTTCGCTGCCTTCGGCATCACCCTGATCCGCGGGTGTGGCTTCGTCGAGACGCGCCACCACGCTGGCGTGCACGTCCAGGGTCAGTTCGTCCACACCAGTGATGCGCACGCGCACCTTGGCGTGGCGGGGCAGGTTGTCCGCGCCGATGGCCTTGAAGACCAGGGGCAGGGTGTCGGCGCGCACCAGGCCGTTGACCATCACGGCGCAATCGAGCTCGCTGAGGCCTTGCTGGCCCAGGTGCTTGATCGTCCAGTAGCGCTCCATGCTGGACTGGAAGCCGTTGTAGGCGCTGTAGGCCGTGTCAAAGTTCGAGATGATGGCGAACAGCTCGGCATCCTTGGGCTTGAACGGCGCGGCCAGGGCGGCGGTGCGACCGTTCTTCGCGCAGGCCACGATCTGCCACTGGTTGACCAGGTCCACATAGCGGCGCAGCGGCGAGGTGGCCCAGGTGTACTGCGCCACACCCATGCCGGCGTGCGGCGCGGGCTTGGTGCTCATGCGCACCTTGATGCCCGGCTGCAGGCTGGCCTGGCTGCGGTAGATGCCGGGCACGCCCAGTTCGGCCAGCCAGCCACCCCAGGTGCTGTTGGCCAGGATCATGGCTTCGGCCACGATCAGATCGAGCGCCGATCCACGTGCACGGGTGCCGATCACCACCTGCTCGGTGCCATTGGGCTCCACGCCGTCGCTCATGGTGTTCTCGCCATTGGCGCCAATGAGCTTGAAGCTGTAGTCGGGGCGGTTGAAGGTTTCGGGCTTGCCGCGCACGATTTCGCGCTGGGCTTTCAGGTGCTTGGCCAGGCGGAAGGCAAAGGCCAGTTCGGGCGCAAAAGCGTAATCGGCCGGGGCTTCGCCGCTGAGCGTGGCATCGGTGATGACGCCGTCGAGTTTGTCGTGGCGCAGGTTGGCCACGATGGGCACGCGCTCGAGTTTGGTTTCGCTGCCGGTCACGGCCAGCGTGGCTTCGTCGAAGGTGACGTACAGCGACACGGCCGGGCAATCACGGCCTTCGATCAGCGTGTAGGTCTGCACGACGTCATCGGGCAGCATGGTGATCTTGTGGCCAGGCATGTAGACGGTGGACATGCGGGCACGGCCCAGCGCATCCACAGGTGAGCCCGGGGCAATCGCCAGGCTGGGCGCCGCGATGTGGATGCCGTAGGTCACGCTGCCACTGCCCAGGCCTTGCACGGACAGGGCGTCGTCGATCTCGGTCGTCATCGAGTCGTCGATCGAGAAGGCGCGCACGCCAGCCAGCGGCAACTCGTCCTTGATCGGGGGAGCTTCCACAGCCGGGAAGCCCGAGCCCTTGGGGAAGTGCTCGAACAGGAAGCGCTTGTAGTGGAACTGGTAAGGGCTGTCGATGGCACCGGCGTCCTTGAGCAGATCCAGCGGGGCGCGTTGGGCCGTCTTGGCAGCCTCGACCACCGCCTTGTACTCAGGGCCGTTCTTGTCAGGCTTGAAGAGGATCTTGTAGAGCTGGTCCTTGATGGGCTGCGGGCATTCGCCTGCTGCCAACGCTTGCGCCCATTGTTCGATCTGCAAGGCTTGCTGCTTCTTGCGTTCGATGGCGACCAGGGCTTGCTTGAGGATGTCCTCGGGCGCCTTGCGGAAGCGGCCCTTGCCACGGCGATGGAAGTAATGCGGCGTGTCGAACAGGCGCATCAGCATGGCGGCCTGCTGCACGGCATCGGCACTGGCGCTGAAATATTCCTTGGCCAGGTCTTCGAAGCTGAACTCGTCTTCCGGGGCCACTTCCCAGATCAGGTCCACATCGATGTCGGCGGCCTGGGCGGTGCCTTGGGCCAGCAACTCGCTGGGCGAAGGCTTGGCGAACTTGATCAGCACGTTGGCGGCTTTCACCTTCACGCGCTTGCCCGAATCGAGCTCGATCTGCATCGAACTGTCGGCTTCGGACATCACACGGCCGGCCTGGAATTTACCGGCGTCGTCAAAAAGGGCAAACATCGAATGGGGGTCTTTTGCAGGTGTCAGACCGTGATTGTCCCATTTTGTCGCCGGGGGCTCAGGGCCCGCGTCGCACAGCCTGCATCAATCCGCGGCGGCTTGTCAGGCCAAGCAATCCGATCAGCCCCAACGCCATCAAAACTGGCGAGCCAGGTTCTGGAACGGCCGAGGCGGGCAGATGGGGCAGCATCGCGTAGACACTGGCATTGGCCCAAAGGCTGACGATGGCGCCCTGATCGGAGTCATTCGCGTAGGTAAACGAAAACACCTGATTGAAGGAATCGGTACGTGGCGCATCCGAATAGCCTATGAATAATTCTTTGGTGGCCGAGTCAGTGTGGATCGAGTTCGCGTCGGAGGCCAGGAATTGGACCGAGAATTTGCTGGACACAGATGTGTTGAACGGCACGAGAAAATCGGGGTTGGCACCAGTGCTGCTGATAAACAAATCAGCCTGACCAATGAGCGTCAAGCTGGTATGGGCGGACAGCAGAAAGCTGGTGCCCATGGTGTCATTCGTGCCTGCGTGGGCGCTCAGGCTTGAAAAGTTTGTTGTCAAATAGTCGCCAGATGGCGAGTCAGCCAACGTGCCAGAGGCCGTGATGTTGTAGGGGCCTGTGAGGGGGCCGCTCCCTGCCAGCGAGGCTTGCGCGCTGGATGGGCCAAATATCGCGCTGGCTGATGCGTCGCCAAAGGTCCCGACCCCTTGTTGCCAACTTGAATGCTGTTGCCAATCAAAGTTTGTGATCGATGTGCTGGCGCTCGAATCCCAACCTGCGGGTTGTAACTCCAGTGGCTTGGTTAGAGACGGCGTCTCGCCATCATTGGGCGTGAGGTCACTCAATACAAACTGCAAGCCCGATATCGAGGCCTTGGCAGAGAGGTCGGCGTGTGCGGCCAACGGCCAACGTAGACGTTTTGGTGAGCATGATCACTTTTCCCTGAAATATTGTGGGGACAGTGTACAAAATGGGGAGACTTCAGGTGTCCCAAGGTATCACCAGGGTTTGATGGCCGAGGCCGCGCGATGCCTGGCTGTATGTGTGGCTCAAGGCGCAGGCAGATTCAGCCAGTCCAGCAGCGCAGGCATGTGCTGGGCAAAGTCGCTGACGGCGTGATCGCCGCCTTCCAGCAGATGCAGCTCGCAGCCTTGATAGCGTTGTGACATCTCTTCCCAACTCAGTACCTCGTCACCTTTGGCAATGAGTGCCCAGTAGCGCTCGGGTCGGGTGACGGGATAGCGGGCGATTGCCTTGAATTCGTCGATGAATTCGGCGCGAAAGAAGAAGTGGGCGTCCGGATCATGGAAGGCGGTTTGCTCGCCGATGTAGCGAGCCAGATCCCGCGCAGGCTCGACAGCCGGATTGATCACGGCGCATCGGCAACCGCGTTGCTCAGCCAGCGCGGTGGCGTAGAACCCGCCCAGCGATGAGCCGATCACGACCATGTCGCTTGTGGGCCAGTCTGCGGTGGTTTGCTCGATCAGGGCCCAGGCCTGGGCAGGAGAGGGCGGCAGTTGCGGGCAACGCCAGTTCAGTGCGATGCCTTGCTCGTTCAAGTGCGCCACATGCCGCGCCAGCATCTGCGCTTTGAAAGACTTGGGTGAAGAGCGAAAGCCATGCAGATACAGGATGTGGGTCGTGTTGTTCATGGTTTGGCGTGCCGATGGCGTCAAGCGTGTTGGCTTGGATTGTGAGCGCAGTCCACGGAGCTTGGCGGCTGAGCCGCTGAATCGAGCGTAAGCTGATGGCATGTTGAATGGCTCAGCAAGAAGGAAAGGCAAGTCATGGCAGTGAAGTTCAAAAGCCAGGCCACGGGTGATCTGGTGATGGTGCAGGCGCATGCTCAGGCCTTGCTGAAAGTATTGGGCAAGCCTGACCTGAGCCGGGGCATTCTGGAGCCGGCGGATATGGATGCGGCCTTGCAGGTGCTGCGAGCCTTGAAAGACGAGCCTCCCAAGCCGGCCGATGGCGAGTTGGATGAGCAAGAGGCCAGAACGCCATCGTTCCAGGATGAATTTGTCAGCCTGCGAAAACGCGCATGGCCCTTGATCAAAATGATCGAAGAGGCCCAGGAAGCCGGCAAACCCATCGTCTGGGGTGTTTGATTCACTTCAGGTATTGTGCGCTGCAGCATTCCTGAGGCATCATCGTTCCCATGCCTGATCAAGTCACCCGCCTGCTCGTCATCCGCCACGGCGAAACGCCCTGGAACACCGAAGCCCGCATCCAGGGCCACATCGACATTCCCTTGAACGACAAGGGCCGTTGGCAGGCCGAGCGCGTGGCGCAGGCATTGGCCGATGAGGGGTTGCACGCCATCTACAGCAGCGATCTGCAGCGTGCACGGCATACGGCCGAGGCCATTGCGCAGGCGGCCGGTTTGCCCTTGAGTGTGGATGAGTCCTTGCGCGAACGCCATTTCGGGCGTTTCGAAGGCATGACCCAGGAAGAAGTCGCTTCGCAATGGCCCGAGGAGGCGCGGCGCTGGCGTGAACGTGACCCGGCTTATGGCCCGGACGGCGGCGAGACCCTGGAAGATTTCTACGAGCGCTGCATGGACGCGATCACGCGCCTGGCCCGCCAGCACCCGGGGCAAAGCATTGCGCTGGTGGCCCATGGCGGCGTGCTCGATTGCTTTTACCGTGCGGCCAATGGCCTGGAGCTGGATCTGCCTCGTAGCTGGAAGATCACCAATGCCAGCGTCAACCGCCTGCTTTTCAATGGCGAGGGCTTCAGCATGGTTGGTTGGGCCGACAACCGCCATCTGGAAGATGATGAATCCGCCAGCCTGGATGAGCGCACGGATGGCGCCGTGAACGCCGTGGCCCGTCGTGCCTGAAGGCTGGTGATCTCAGCGCAAGCCGCTGAGGAACACGTCCAGACCGGCGTCGGCAGCAGCCACCAGATCATGCCGTGACTGATCCAGCATCCAGTTGTGGATGAGGCCATTGACCAGCGCCATATAGGTCACGGCCAGCACATGCAGGTTCAATTCCGCCCGAATGTGGCCCAGTGCCTGGGCGCGCTGGAATGTGGCCTCGACGTGGCTTTGGCAGGAGCCGTGCACGTTGAGGTGCCGCTCGCGGATGCCTGAGAGTTCGTCGATGTACTCGACTTTCAGTGTGGCGATGTCAAAGACCCGCTGCGTTCGTGGGTCATGCGCAATGCGCCGCATCACATCCATCATGGAAGCTTTAAGTTCGCCCAAGGGGTCGGCTTCTTGTTCCGTGTCGATGGATTTGAGCGTGTCCTCCATGGGCAGTGTCGTGCGCGACATCATGGCGTTGAACAGTTCGGTCTTGTCGGCAAAGTGCCAGTAGACCGCACCGCGCGTCACGCCGGCAGCCTTGGCGATGTCCTGCAGGGAAGTTCGGGATACGCCGCGCTCGGCAAACAGGCATTCAGCTGCGTCCAGCAGGCTTTCGCGTGTTTGTTGTGCATCTTCTTTGGTTCGGCGCATGACGACAGGTAAAAAACCGTGAATTCCACGGGGGATTCTCGCAGATTTCATCGCATACATACAAGCATGTATGTATACTCCGTAACATATCGTTGACCAGGCAAGTATTTGAAGAGGTGCCCTATGGCGAGTCGTGAACTGACAGTGGAACAAGAAGAAAATCATGCGATCGCTGCCGTGCGGGCGCCGCTGCTGAAGAAGGACCAACTGTGGCGCTGGACGGCCAATGCCGTGGGCGTGCTGGCGCTGTGCGCCGTGGCGGCCTCTTTCCTGACCGGGTGCGGGCAGAAGGATCAGCAAGCCGCGGCGGGTGGCGCCAAGCCGGGTGCCATGCCGGCGATTCCGGTGGGCGTGGTCACAGTGCAGCCCCAGAGCGTGCCCGTGATGGCCGAGTTGCCTGGTCGCCTGGAAGCCTTGCGTACCGCCCAGGTCCGTGCCCGTGTGGCCGGCATCCTGCAGCAGCGTTTGTTCACAGAAGGCGCGGATGTGAAGGCCGGCCAATCCTTGTTCCAGATTGACCCCAGCACTTACAAGGCTGCGCTGGACAGCGCCCAGGCCACGCAAGCCAAGGCCGAAGCCAACCTGGCACAAGCTACTGCCCTGGTTGATCGCTACCAGCCGCTGCAGGCCGCCAAGGCCATCAGCCCGCAAGAGTTCCTGAATGCCCAAGTGGCCCAGCGTCAGGCGCAAGCCGATGTGGCCTCGGCCAAGGCTGCCGTGCAGACGGCGCACATCAACCTGGGTTATGCCGCCGTGACGGCACCGATCTCGGGCCGCATCGGCCGGGCGCTGGTGACGGAAGGTGCACTGGTGGGCCAGGGTGAAGCCACGCAACTGGCCTTGATCCAGCAGGTCAACCCGCTGTATGTGAACTTCACGCAATCGGCCAACGATGTCATCAAGCTCAAGAAGGCCATGGAG
>NZ_SCTN01000190.1 GCF_004297345.1 Aquabacterium sp.
ATGCAAGGCTTCACGCTCATCGAGATGGTCGTGGTCGTGCTGATCGTCAGCATCCTGGCCAGCGCAGCGATGCCCTTGGCCGCGCTGCACAAACGGCGTAGTCAGGAAGCGGAGCTAAGGCAATCCCTGCGCGTTTTACGCACGGCCATCGATGATTACAAACGCGCGTGGGATCAAGGCAAGATAGAAAAGCGCGTGGACGAGACCGGCTACCCACCGAATCTGGAGGCGCTGGTTCAAGGCGTTCGCAATGCAGGCTCCACAAAGTCTGGTCGCATCTATTTTCTACGGCGTCTACCGCGTGATCCATTCGGTGATCCTGACATGCCCGATGCGCGCACCTGGGGGCTGCGCAGCTACGCCAGCCCGCCTGATGCGCCGTCGCCTGGTGCAGATGTCTTTGATGTGTATTCGCAGTCCGATGCCCTGGCGTTGGACGGCACACCTTATCGACAGTGGTGAAGCATGAGGTACAAGCTTGTACAACGTGCTCGCGGCTTCACCTTGATCGAGCTGATCGTGGTGCTCGCCATCATCGCCTTGCTCGCCAGTCTGGTGGCGCCACGCTACAACCACACAGTCGATAACGCGCGTGAAGGCACCTTGCGCACCTCGCTGAATGTGATGCGCGATGCCATCGACAAATTCGCTGCTGACAAGAACCGCTACCCGGATTCGCTGGACGAACTGGTCAGCGCGGGCTACTTGCGTCGTGTGCCAGATGATCCGCTGACGGGGCGCAGGGACAGCTGGCAGATGCTGCCACCGCCTCAAGGTGGCGTGTTGCCTGGCCGGATGGCGGATGTCCGCAGCGGGGCTTCGGGCAACGCGCAGGACGGGACCCCGTATGCCACGTGGTGATGCCCAATTAGCGACCTCGCAGCGTGGCTTCACCTATCTGATGCTGCTGTGGTGGGTGGCCATCGGCGGGGTCATGCTGGCCGCAGCTGGGCAAAGCTGGATGAACGAGGCCAGGCGACAGAAGGACATTGAACTGGTGTTCCGTGCCGAGCAGATCACACGCGGGATTCAGTCGTATTACGAAGCCACGCCCAATGGCCCGCGCGTGCCGCCAACCAGCCTGAATGACTTGCTGGAGGACCGCCGTGGCCCCGTGTTGCGACGGCACCTGCGGCAGGTGTGGACGGATCCAGTAACGGGGAGCCCCGAATGGGGGCAGATCAGAAATGGCCCTTACCTGCAAGGCGTGTACAGCCTGTCAAGACTCAAACCCTTGAGAGGCCCCGATGGCGCCCGCAGTTATCGAGACTGGCGTTTCATGGCGTCGGTGACACCGCCTGTTGCGGCTTCAGCGGCATCCGGCGCGCTTTAGTCAACAAACCGTCATTTGCACTTCTTAACATCGCGCCCCATGAGCACCAAAGACCTTGAACCCGAGCACGCTGAATCGATGCTTCGCCTGATTGAAGCATCGCTTCAGGTCAAGCGGCGTCATCAGTTCTATCACTGGACGCAGGGGGACATGCAACGTCTGGTTCCTCATCGTGTCTCGGCCTGTGGTGCTTACGATCTGGGCGTGCGTGACCTGACCTTCAATGTGCTCAACAGCGTACCCATGCCGGATGACCTGCTGAGCTCTTTGTCTGACATGCATTCGCCCGTGATGCAACACCTGCACGCCCAATGGAATCGCTCCGCGCAACAAGTAAGTTGGGTTGATCTGACGGACCTCGCGCCGCATGATCGCTCTGCACGGGGGCTTTGCGAGCAAGGCTATCGCTGGCTGCTGACGCATGGCGTGACACGTCCTGGTCGCCCTAACGAGCTGGAGACCTTCTTCGTGTTCGGCCAACCCGGTTGCTTGCCAGACGACCAATCTGCCCACATCCTGAATCTGATTCAGCCCTATTTGCATGCCACCTTCCTGCGCGTGCATTGCACTGAGCGTGAACTGTCGGGCATGGGGCAACACATGCGCGGGCCCGCGCTGGCCGGTGGCGTCGACAAGCCTCGCGCTGCCGCCTCCATCACTGATCGTGAACGCGAGATCCTGCGTTGGGTGCGCGAAGGCATGAGCAACCAGGCGATCTCAGAAGAGTTGGGCATCAGTGCACTGACCGTGAAGAACCACATTCAGAAGATTCTGCGCAAGCTGGGGGCGGCCAACAGGGCGCAGGCCGTGGCCAAGGCCATGTCCATGAATCTGTTCAGCCTGACGGTAGAGCAGCCATCGCGCCGCGCACCCGGCGAATCTTTCCTGGCTACGGGGCACTGAACACGCCATCGACTAGCGCAGATTGCCTGTGCATCTTTCACAACGGCGCGATGACCTCGCGCCGTTTTGCTTTTCTGCCATTGGTTCCGTGTGCCCCCCTTGAATGTGGGGGTGGCAGTGAGCCGAATGCCTCACGCGATTTCCCTCTTGGGGCCAACCCAGTGTCACGGCCGATTGCGAGACTTCCGTTCAGTCGCACAGCCGTTGTGACGTCCCTCAAGAGCTGGTTGAAACCAGCCGGAAGGTCGTGGAGTTTGCGGGCCGACGATGCGTCAGTTCTGTGTTCATCGGTTTTATGAAGCACGACGGTGACGAGGGGGTTCTCTCTGTTTTCTTACATCACACATCCTTTTGGAGTTAAGCAAATGAAATTCAAGGCACTCGTTTCCGCCGTGGCCCTGGCTGCCGCTGGCGTCGCACACGCTGATATCGGTAACTCGGTTTCGTCCGGTACCGTTGAACTGTTCGCCACCGTGTTCAATGCCAACGCATCGATCACCATCGACCTGGGTCAAGACGCAGACTCTCTGCTGACCAACCTGGCTTCGCCCGTGTCGTTCAACCTGGCTGCTGATGCCAACTGGGCCACCTTCCTGTCCAAGGCTGGTGCCGCTCCCCTGACTTGGTCCGTGCAATCGGTTGACCAAGACACCAACACCATCTGGTCGACCGCTCGCATCGGTCAAGAAGCTACCGTTGGCACCACCACCGCCACCGCTCGCGCCAACGTGTCGCTGAACCAAGCCGTCGCCGGCATGGTGAATTGGCAAGGTAACGTGAACGTTGACGGTGACCCCACCATCAACGTCAGCACCGTTGGGCTGGCTGGCACGCCCGCT
>NZ_SCTN01000191.1 GCF_004297345.1 Aquabacterium sp.
GCCAAGGCTCTGCGCGCCTTCCTGCGTGCCGATCCGGACGTGATCATGGTGGGCGAAATCCGTGACCATGAAACAGCTGAAATGGGCGTGGAGGCTTCACTCACAGGCCACCTGGTACTCTCTACTTTGCACACCAACAGCGCCCCGGAAACCGTTACCCGCCTGCTCGACATGGGCATGGATCCCTTCAACTTTGCAGACGCCTTGCTGGTCGTGCTGGCGCAGCGCCTGGTACGTCGACTGTGTACGGCCTGCAGGGTGTCCGAGCCGGCCTCTCAGGCCTATCTCGACGATCTGATCAACGAGTACATGTTTGTTTTCCCTGAGGGGGATCAGCATGTTGCGCCAGAGGCCGTGTTGAGCGAATGGCAACATCGCTTAGGGCGCGACGGTGTGTTGATGTCGCATAGCAGCAAAGGCTGTCCTCAATGCAACAACACCGGCTACAAGGGCCGCGCAGGCCTGCATGAGTTGCTGTCCGTCAGCCGGGAGATCCGCCGCATGATCCAGACCGGCGCCAACGCGGAAATGCTGCTCAATCAGTCGCTCAAAGAAGGCATGCGCACCTTGCGACAGGACGGCATAGAGAAAGTACTCTCAGGCATAACGAGCATGGAAGAGGTGCGTGCCAGCAGCAATATTTAGTGCCGTGAGGGTTTGAATCTGGTGAAAGCGTGCCTTGTTGTGTGCATGCTGCACGCACGATCCAAAAAAGGTGCAAGATAGTCAACAACGAAGTCATTGATCTGGCACAGATTCCCGGCTGTTATCGGGGCTTGCAAGAACAGTGATTTCCTCGATCTTTGGTGTGAAGGCGATGCTTGTGTGGTCGCGCCGAGTTCACCAGGTGTTACGGCGCAGATCACGAGGCATCGATGGCGTAAGTCGATGGTTTGGAGGTCTGTATGGACGTGATCAGCAACTTCGCAGCTCGCTACGAGCGCACCCGCGAAGAGGAATTCACCCTCGAGGAATATCTCGAGATCTGCAAGAAGGACAAATCTGCTTTCGCCACCGCCGCAGAGCGCATGCTCCAGGCGATCGGCGAGCCGCAGATGATCGACACGCGCAATGACCCGCGCCTGTCCCGGATCTTCACCAACAAGGTGATCAAGATCTATCCTGCTTTCGAAGAGTTCTATGGCATGGAAGATGCCATCGAGCAGGTCGTCAGCTACTTCCGCCATGCCGCGCAAGGCCTGGAAGAAAAGAAGCAGATCCTGTATCTGCTGGGCCCGGTTGGCGGCGGCAAGTCCTCGATCGCCGAGCGGCTCAAGCTGCTGGCCGAGAAGGTGCCTTTCTATGCCATCAAGGGCTCGCCGGTCAACGAATCGCCTCTGGGCCTGTTCGATCCGTCCGAAGACGGTCCCATCCTGGAGAAGGAATACGGCATCCCTCGCCGTTACCTGCAGCGCATCCTGAGCCCCTGGGCCGTCAAACGCCTGGAAGAGTTCGGCGGAGACATCCGCAAGTTCAAGGTCGTCAAGCGCTACCCCAGCATCCTCAAGCAGGTGGGTATCGCCAAGACCGAGCCGGGTGACGAAAACAACCAGGACATCAGTGCCCTGGTCGGCAAAGTCGACATTCGCAAGCTCGAAACCTATGCCCAGGATGACCCGGACGCCTACAGCTACTCCGGTGGCCTGTGCCTGGCCAACCAGGGTTTGCTGGAATTCGTGGAAATGTTCAAGGCGCCCATCAAGGTGCTGCACCCCCTGCTGACCGCCACCCAGGAAGGCAACTTCAAGGGCACGGAAGGCTTCGGCGCCATCCCGTTTGACGGCGTCGTGCTGGCGCACTCGAACGAAAGCGAATGGAAGGCCTTCCGCAACAACAAGAACAACGAGGCTTTCCTGGATCGGATCTACATCGTCAAGGTGCCTTATTGCCTGCGTGCCTCAGAAGAAATCAAGATCTACGAGAAGCTGGTTCGCACCTCTTCGCTGGCCGCCGCACCTTGCGCACCTGGCACGCTGAAGATGATGAGCCAGTTCGCGATCCTGACTCGCTTGAAGGAGCCCGAGAACTCCAGCCTGTACTCGAAGATGCAGGTGTACGACGGCGAGAACCTCAAGGACACCGACCCCAAGGCCAAGTCTATCCAGGAGTACCGTGATTACGCCGGTGTGGACGAGGGCATGAGCGGTATCTCCACGCGCTTTGCCTTCAAGATCATCTCCAAGGTTTTCAACTTCGACAGCCAGGAAGTGGCCGCCAACCCGGTTCACCTGATGTACGTGCTGGAGCAGCAAATCGAGCGCGAGCAGTTCCCTGCCGAGCTGGAGCAGAAGTACATCTCCTACATCAAGGAATCGCTGGCACCGCGCTATGCAGAGTTCATCGGCAAGGAGATCCAGACGGCTTACCTGGAAAGCTATTCGGAGTACGGCCAGAACATCTTCGATCGTTATGTGACCTACGCGGACTACTGGATCCAGGATCAGGAATACCGCGACACCGACACGGGTGAGATCTTCGACCGCGGCGCGCTGAACGCCGAGTTGGAAAAGATAGAGAAGCCGGCCGGCATCGCCAATCCGAAGGACTTCCGCAACGAGATCGTCAACTTCGTGCTGCGGGCGCGTGCCAACAACGGCGGCAAGAACCCGCTGTGGACCAGCTATGAAAAGCTGCGCACCGTGATCGAGAAGAAGATGTTCAGCAACACCGAAGAGTTGTTGCCGGTCATCAGCTTCAACGCCAAGGCCAGCGCCGACGAGGTCAAGAAGCATGAGGACTTTGTCAACCGCATGGTCCAGAAGGGCTATACGGCCAAGCAGGTTCGCCTGCTGTGCGAGTGGTATCTCAGAGTTCGCAAGTCCTCTTGATAGCAGACCAATGTTGTTCACCGCGAAGGTGTCAGCACGTTCAACCCGGGTGATCCTCGGGTTGAACAAGATCCCTGTAGAGGATCGACGGCAGAGCGCCTTGAGCGAAGGGTCGACATGACTAGGCAACACATCATCGACAGACGGTTGGCCGGTAAGAACAAATCGATCGGCAACCGTGAACGTTTTCTGCGTCGGTACAAAGACCAAGTACGTGAGGCGGTGCAGCGTGCCATCAATGGGCGCAGCATTCGCGATCTCGAAAAAGGTGAGGACATCACCATTCCCAAGCGTGACTTGTCCGAGCCCGTGTTCCATCACGGCGATGGCGGCACACGCGAGGTGGTTCACCCCGGCAACCGCGAGTATGTCAAGGGTGACCGGATCGAGAAGCCCCAAGGCGGGCAAGGGCAGGGCAGTGGTTCTGGCCAAGCCAGCGATTCTGGCGAAGGTGAAGACGACTTCGTTTTCAGCCTGAGCAAGGAAGAGTTCATGCAGGTCTTCTTTGAAGATCTGGCCTTGCCCAATCTCGTGCGCACGGCCCTGGCCGAGGTGCCGGAGTGGAAAAGCCATCGGGCCGGTTTCAGTAACGACGGCACGCCCAATAACCTGCATGTGGTTCGCTCCATGCGGGGGGCGCTGGGGCGCCGCATTGCCTTGGGCGCCTCATCGCGCCGCGAGATCAAGGAACTGGAAGAGCGCCTGGCTGAACTGCGTGCGCAACCCGTCACCGGTGACGATGCACTGATCCGCAAGCGCGCCGCCGAGATCGAAGAGATAGAGGCGCAACTGGCGCATCAGTATGGCCGTATGAAGGGCATCCCCTTCCTGGATCCGATCGACCTGCGCTTCCGTAGTCGCGTCAAGGTGCCGGTGCCCACGACCAAGGCCGTGATGTTCTGCGTGATGGACGTGTCCGGCTCGATGGACGAGCAGCGCAAGGAGTTGTCCAAGCGCTTTTTCATCCTGCTTTACCTGTTCCTGACCCGGCACTACGACAAGATCGAACTGGTCTTCATTCGCCACCACACGCAGGCCCAGGAAGTGACGGAGGACGAGTTCTTCCACGCCACTGAAACCGGCGGCACGGTGGTGTCCAGTGCCCTGATCCTGCTGGATGAAATCATCCAGGCCCGCTACCCGACCAGCGAGTGGAACCTGTACGTGGCGCAGGCCTCCGATGGCGACAACTGGCACCATGACTCCAGCCGTTGCCGCGAGATCATCGAGCAGAAAATCCTGCCCTTGGTGCGCTACTACGCTTATGTGCAGGTGGCGCAGACCGAGCAGAACCTGTGGGATGAATACTTGGCACTCAGCGAGATGCACAAGCACTTCGCCATGCGCAAGGTGCTCGAGCCGTCCCAGATCTACCCGGTGTTCCGTGAGTTGTTCAAGAAGGAAGGGGTGGACGCATGAGTGCACAACAAGCCTATGGCGTGCAAGGCCATCAGTTGCCCGGTCCTTCAGACTGGTCCTTCGATCTGATCGAGCAGTATCACGACGTGATCCGCGCAACGGCGGAAAGCTTCAAGCTGGACACCTATCCCAACCAGTTGGAGATCATCACGGCCGAGCAGATGATGGACGCCTATGCCAGCGTGGGCATGCCGGTGAACTACCGGCACTGGTCCTA
>NZ_SCTN01000192.1 GCF_004297345.1 Aquabacterium sp.
GCCACCCTGCAGGCTGAGGCTGACCGTGTTCTTCGAGGCGCTGTCATGGGCGGCCAGCAGGTTCACGGCTTTCGTGCCCTGGATCGTGGCGTTGCCGCCAGCGCTCACCGTGGTGCCCGTCAGGGTCGTCACGCCGCCAGCGTTCACGCTCACGTCCTGGCCGGCCTTCAGCGTGGACACGGTTTCAGTGGTGGTGCTGGATTTGCCTGCGCTGTAGCTGGCGCCCAGTTTGGCACTGCCGCTCACATTGATGCCCAGTGGCTTGAACAGGCCAAAGCCCAGGCTGCCGCTCACGTTGACCGTCGAGGTTTCCGTGGACACAGTGGGATCGACCACCTCTGTCGTGGTGCTCAACACGCGCATGTCCACATGCTGATCCGCCGTGGCGCTGATGTTCTGCGTGGCGTTGACGTTGTAGCCGTTGAGCGCCAGATCACCACCACTGTGCAGCGTGGCATTGCCCGTGGCGTTGATGGTGCCGTTGCTCAGCGCCACACCCTGGCCGCCATCGACCGTGACGTTGCCACCTGTCAGCTTGCCGCCATTCAAGGTCAGCGAGTTGCTGGCGTGAAGCGAGATGCCATCGGCCCCTGCGGCCGTGAATTGCGCATTGCTGCTGTCAAGCGAGCCACCCTGGATGTCAACCTTGATGCCTTGTTGAGCCGTCCAGGTGCCACCGGTGTTGACGCCAGCGCCCTGGCGAGTCGAGATCACATTGATCACGCCAGCATTCATCGCACCCAGCAAGCTGGCATCCACAGAAACTGTCGAGGGGGCCGAGGGATCGACGGCCAGCAGACGGGCAGAGCGCGGGTCAAACGTGGCGTTGCCCACAGCAACGGTCAAGGTGGATGAACTACCCGCCGACACGCTGCCACCAGAAGCCACCTTGATGGCCGGGCTCAACAGGGCCAGCGCGCCATCCGGGTTTTGCAGCGCGCCGTTGATCGTCAGATTGGCGCCCGCCTTGGCCTTGCTGGTATCCAGGCTGGTCACCAGGTCGCCCGTGCGGTTGCTGGCCCCGACCACCAGCGTGGCCTGCGAGATGTTGGTCGTGACGACCTTGCCGTTGACAACGATGCCGTTTGGGTTGATCAGCACCAGGCTGGCCTTCTGGCCATTGATGCCGATGCCTGCACTCAGCGTCGAGGCTTGCGTGCCCGTTACTTCCGCAATGATCTGCGTGGCAGCCATGCCAAGCGAGGTATTGCCACTGATCGTGCCCCACGCACTGGATGTGGTGGTCTGCAGGCTGTTGTTGAACACCGTGCCCTTGGCATTGGTGGCATTGAACAGCGTGAAGCCGTTGTAAGAGGTGCCGTCCGACTTGGTTGTGGCGATCTGGATGACCGTCGCGCCATTCGACGATGACGTGACTTTCGTGTTGGTCAAGCCGTTAGCAACGACATCTGCTGCGTAACCCGTGTGGGGGTACATCAGGCCGAAGGCCGAGGCCATCGCGGCAACCGTACTAGCGACGAGACTGGGTGCAAAAGGAGGTGTTTGCTTGCTTTTCTTGTACGACATGACTTTGTAGATGGCGCCGACACGGTGCGCACGAAATGCTCAATGTGTCGGGTAATTTACAAAGACCACGTAGTAACAATGGGTGGTAGTGACCCACCCTGCCCCGCGTACAAGGGGGCGGGTTAGCCCGCACTCAACGGTGCACGAACTGGCATGCCTTGGTATCGGGGTTGCACACGCGAACCAGGTTGTTGCGAACGTGCGTGGCGAACAGACCTTGCGCAATTACGATGCCGGCAATCACGGCGATGGACAGGCGGACACTCATGTTGATCTCCTGCAATGCAAGCGAATGTAAGCAGCGTAGTGACTGTCGGCTTCGGGCGCTACCGGGTCGACACCCTGGATTACAGGGGGCATCTACCCGATGTCGCATGCTTCGTGAGGCTTGTCACGGATGGCTTTCGGGCGGTGCGCGCCACCTGATCAATGACAACCTGGGCGGGACCGTCTGGCGTCAGCATTCGGTGCGAGTGACACAGGCCTGACGTGACCCCTCCAGGCCGGGAGGCCATCTGATAAAGTCAGCCGCATCATGAAGAACAAGAGCAAGGCCTCGCCCAATATCTTCAGCAGGCCGGCTGCGCCAGCCTTGGCGCCCTTGCCCAAGGTGCTGCCCCAGGCGGATGGGGGGCACCTGATCGCCTTGTTCAATGCCGGTCGCTACGCGGAGCTGGAAGCCCGATCCAGGCACTTGTCGTTGCAATACCCCGAATCGGGCTTTGTATGGAAGGTGCTGGGCACGGCCCTGTTGCTGCAAGGTCAGCAAGCCGACGGCATTGCGCCCCTGCAGAAGGCCGTGGCCTTGATGCCGGGTGACGTGGAGGCACACAGCAACCTCGGCAATCTGCTGCGGGATTGCGATCGACTGGAAGAAGCCGCTGCCAGCTATCGACGAGCCACAGAACTCAAGCCGGATTACGCGGCTGCGCATTTCAACCTGGGCATCACCTTGCGCGATCTGGGCCGCTTGAACGAAGCGGTAGACAGCTATCGCCGTGCGATTGACCTGCAGCCCGGCTTTGCCGAGGCCCACAACAACCTGGGCAATGCCCTGAAGGACCTGGGCAGGCTGGAAGATGCGCTGAACGCGTACAAACAAGCTCTGTCTGCCAAGCCCGATTACGTTGAGGCCTGCGGCAATGCCCTGTTCGCCTGCAACTATCTGCCCGGCTCATCGCCCGAGGCCATGCTGGCTGATGCCCGGACTTACGGCAGCCTGGTTGCCAGCCGGGCACAGCCCTTTACTGACTGGCCAAATGATCGATCTGTCGATCGCACCTTGCGCATCGGCCTGGTATCCGGAGATCTGGTCACGCACCCGGTTGGCTTTTTCCTCGAAGGTGCGTTGAAGGCCCTGGCGCAACAACAGCCGTCCCGGATCGAGATCAACGCCTACGCCAACAACCCGATCGAAGATACTGTCACGCAGCGCATCAAGGCCGTTTGCCATGGCTGGTGTACGGTAGCCGGCATGAGCGATGAGGCCCTGGCGCAGCGCATCCGTAGCGATGCCATCGATATCCTCATCGACCTTTCGGGCCACACTGGCCTCAACCGCCTGCCCATGTTTGCCTGGAAGCCCGCACCGGTGCAGGTGAGCTGGTTGGGCTATGTGGCCACCACGGGCGTGGCGGCCATCGATTGGCTGCTGGCCGATCCCTGGACGCTGCCGTCCGCTGAAGACGCGCATTTCACCGAGCAGATCTGGCGCCTGCCCGAAACGCGCATGTGTTTCACGCCGCCGCAGGCCGATGTGGCCGTCTCACCCTTGCCTGCGCAAACGCAAGGCCACGTCACGTTTGGCTGCTTCAATAACCTGACCAAGGTGAATGACGAAGTGGTGCGTGCATGGGGGCAGGTGCTGCAAACCGTGCCCGGCAGCATGCTCCTGCTCAAGGCCGATCAGCTGAACGACCCGGCCGAATGCCAGCGCATGCATGCCCGTTTTGCCGAGCAGGGTATCGAGGCAAAGCGTTTGCAGCTTCAAGGCCGATCGCCACGCGCTGATTACCTCGCCGCCTATCACCAGATCGACATCGCGCTTGACCCCTTTCCGTACACGGGCGGCACGACCAGCGCCGAGAGTTTGTGGATGGGCGTGCCTGTGCTGACCCTGGCTGGCGAGCGCATGATCGCCCGGCAGGGCGTGGGCCTGATGATGAACGCAGGCCTGCCAGACTGGGTGGCGTCCGATCTGGATGACTATGTGGCCAAGGCCGCAGCCCATGCGGCGGATCTGCCGAGCCTGGCCAGGCTGAGAGACGGATTGCGCCAGCAGGTGCTGGCTTCGCCCTTGTTTGATGCCTCGCGCTTTGCGCGTCATTTCGAGGCTGCCATGCACGGCATGTGGCAGCACTGGATCGCACGATGAAGAACAAGAAGAACAAAGGCCCTGTGGCTGTATCTGCGTCACAAGTGCTGCCCCAGGCCGATGGCGGCTACCTGATTGCCCTGTTCAACGCTGGACGCTACGCTGATCTAGAGGCGCGTGCGCGCCAACTGAGCGTGCAATACCCTTCATCCGGTTTCGTTTGGAAGGTGTTGGGAACGGCGCTGCTTGTGCAGAACAAGGATGGCCTTGAGGCTCTGCAGAATGCGGTGGCCTTGCTGCCCGGCGATGCCGAAGCCCTGAGCAATCTGGGCAATGTGCAGAAAGCGCAAGGCCTGGTGCAGGAGGCTGCAGCCAGCTACGAAGGTGCAGTGGCCATCCGGCCGGACTTCGTGGCCGCGCACTACAACCTGGGCATTGCCCTCAAGGAGCTGGGTCAGACGGAAAAAGCCCTTGCCAGCTACCGTCAGGCCATCGCCTTGTTGCCAGGTTTTGTCGAGGCGCACTTCAATCTGGGCATTGCGCTCAAGGACCTGGAGCGCCGTGACGAGGCCATGGCGAGTTATCGCCAGGCGATTGCACTCAAGCCTGATTACGCCGAGGCGCACTACAACCTGGCCGTGGCCTTGAAAGAGGCAGGCCAATTGGATGAGGCCGTTCGCTGCTATCGACAGGCCATCGCTTGCAAGCCTGATTATGCGGATGCGCATTGCAATTTGGGCGTGGCGCTGGAGGCCATGGGGCAGTTGAACGAAGCGGTGGCCAGCTACCGTCAGGCCATCACCTTGCAGCCGGGCATGGCCGCTGCACACAACAACCTGGGCAACGTGCTCAAGGATCTGGGGCGATACGAAGCGGCATTGGGCAGCCTGCAAGAGGCCTTGCGCCTCAAGCCGGATTTCGCCGATGCCTGCAACAACCTGGGCAACGCCTTCAAGGACCTGGGGCGCCTTGACGAGGCCCTGCAAAGCTATCGCCGCGCACTGGCGTTGGATCCCGATGCCACGGACGTGCTGGGCAATGTTCTGTTCACGAGCAACTACCTTGCGGGGCAGACGCCAGATGAATTGCTGGTGCTGGCTCGTCAGTATGGCGAGGTGGTGCAGCGCAAGGCCTATTCCTTTACCAACTGGTCTGTCGAGCGTGATGTTCATCGCCCTTTGCGCGTTGGCATCGTCTCGGGCGATCTGTGCCTGCATCCGGTGGGCTACTTCGTTGAGGGCGTGTTGCGTGCCTTGAAAGCCCAGTCCGCAGACAGCATCGCGCTTTTCGCCTATGCCACGCATGTTCGCCATGACGCATTGAGCGAGCGCATCAAGGCCTGTTGTGTGGGCTGGTGTCAGGCCACAACGATGAGCGATCAGGCCCTCGCACAACGGATCCATGCGGATCGCATCGACATCCTCATTGACCTGTCAGGACACACGGCGCACAACCGCCTGCCCATGTTCGCCTGGAAGCCCGCCCCCGTGCAGGTGAGTTGGCTGGGCTATTTCGCTACCACGGGCGTGGCAGCGATGGACTACTTCGTTGCTGATCCGTGGACTCTGCCCGAGTCGGAAGGCGCGCCGTTCACCGAGCAAATCTGGCGCCTGCCCGAGACGCGGCTGTGCTTCACCGAGCCCGCCGTTGACGTGGCGGTATCGCCTTTGCCTGCGCTGCAAAACGGGCACATCACGTTTGGCTGTTTCAACAACCTGACCAAGATGAACGACGAGGTGGTCAGCCTGTGGGCCAGGGTTTTGAAAGCCGTGGATGGCAGCCAACTCATGCTCAAGGCCGAACAGCTGGATGACCCTGGTGTGTGCGAGATGGTGAAGGCGCGCTTTGCGGACCAAGGCGTGGCGTCCGATCGTCTGGTGCTGGAAGGGCGTTCGAATCGCACGGACTACCTTGCCCGCTATGGTCACATCGATATCGCCCTCGATCCCTTCCCCTTCACAGGCGGTACCACCAGCGCAGAAAGCCTGTGGATGGGTGTGCCTGTGCTCACACTGGCCGGTGAACGGCTTGTCTCGCGGCAAGGTGTGGGCCTGCTGATGAACGCAGGCCTGCCCGAATGGGTGGCCACAGACGCCGATGACTACGTGGCGAAGGCCGTGGCCCACGCGCGTGATCTGATGGCGTTGTCGGCCTTGCGCGCGGGCTTGCGCAAGCAGGTATTGGCCTCGCCGGTCTTCGACGCTGCCCGATTTGCCCAGCACTTCGAGTTGGCGCTGCGCGGCATGTGGGCCCGTTGGTGCCAGCAGGCGACGCAAGGCTGAAGAGATTGGTTTACGCTCTCGGTCTGGGCCTGTTCCTGGTCTGATGAGGGAGCTTGTTGATGCGTTGGAATCGTGTGTTGCCGGCCTTGCTGTCGGCATCGCTGCTGGTGGCATGCGGCACAGCCGTGGTCAACCCTGTGACGGGGCAGACCGAATACTCGGCCATGGACGAGCCGGCCGAAATCGCCGAGGGGCAAAAGCAGCATCAATCGATCCTCAAGCAGTACGGGGCCTATGACAACCCGACGGTTCAGGCCTATGTCAACGATGTGGGGCAGAAGCTCGCCGCGCAGTCCCATCGCCCCAACCTGACCTGGACCTTCACCGTGCTGGACAGCACGGAGATCAATGCCTTTGCCTTGCCTGGTGGCTATGTGTACATCACGCGCGGCATCATGGCCTATCTGGACAGCGAGGCCGAACTGGCGGGTGTGCTCGGCCATGAGATCGGCCACGTGTGCGCACGCCATGGCGCGCAGCGCGCAACCAAAGAGCGCAATGCGGGCTTTGGCGTGATGGCCGCCACTGTGTTGGGCATGGTGCTGGAAGCAGGCGGCGTCAGCCGTGCCACGGACCTGGCCAATCAGGTGTCGCAAACCGCAGCTGCGGGCTACATCGCGTCCTACAGCCGCGAACAGGAATCCCAAGCCGATGAACTGGGTGCCGAGTACCTCTCGCGCAACCAGTACAACCCGCAGAACATGGTCAACGTCATCAAAGTGCTCAAGAACCAGGAGCGCTTTGCAGCAGACACGGCCAAGGCAGAAGGCCGGCCTGCGCCAACAGGCGCGAACTGGCTGGCCTCCCACCCCAGCAATGACAAGCGCCTGGCCGACATCGAACAGATCGCTGCAGGCTATGGCGGGCGCTATGCCGACGATCAGCATGCGCACTACCTCAAGACGATCGATGGCATGACCTTCGGCGACAGCCGTGAGCAAGGCGTGACCCGTGGGCGGCACTTCTATCATGAGGGCCTGGGCATTGCTCTGACGGCCCCGAATGGTTGGCGTATTCAGAATGCGCCTGAGGCCATCACGCTGGTCAATGGTGCGGGTGATGCTGGCTTGATCGTGAGGCTGGTGCCAGACAAGGCCGGTGGCACGCCTGAAGAGGTGATTCGCAATGTGATCAAGCCCAGCGAGGGGCGCTCGGAAAAACGCAGTTTCAACGGGCTCTCGGCACTGCATTTTGTGGGGGCCGTGCGCAACAGCCAGGGGCAAAGCAAGAACGTCAACCTGACTGTGGTTGCGGGGCCTGCGGGGCACCAGTACCTGATGCAGTACGCGGCCAAGGATGCGGCCACCTTGCAGCGCAACGAAGCGCAGATGCAGGAAGCAGAAGCGTCGTTCAGGGCCCTGAGCGCCGCGGATCGTGCGGCTGCCAGACCTTGGGCGCTCAAGTCCGTGGCGTTGCCGCGTGGCGGTTTCACGGAACTGGCCCGATCAACGCCCTTGCTGAGTCAGCAGGAAGCGCGGCTCAAACTCATCAACGGGGCTTATGGCGAGGGCAGTACCGAGCCCAAGCCCGGGCAACTGGTCAAGACTGTGCAGTGACGCACAGCCCGCCATCAGCGCCATGAAAGATGGCTGACATATCGCGTAGAAAGGAAGCTTCATGATCACGTTCAGCACGACAAGGACATTCGGCGCCACGCCAGCTGAGGTGTTCGCTGCCATCCAGGATGGCGAGCGTCTGGCCAGATGGTGGGGCCCGGAGGGCTTTTCCAATCAGTTTGATGTCTTCGAGTTCCAGCCTGATGGCCGGTGGGTCTTTGACATGATCGGACCTGACGGCAAGACCTACCCCAATGAAGCAGTCTTCGCTCGCATCGAGTCGGACAAGCAAGTGGTGATCCAGCATGTGTGCGCGCCTCACTTTCAGCTCAGCATCACGCTCACCCCCTCACCGAACGGGACTTTGCTGATGTGGGACCAGACTTTTGAAGACGCCGCGGTGGGGCAGGCCATCCGTCATATTGTGGTGCCGGCCAACGAGCAGAACCTGGATCGACTGGGGCAGGAGTTGGCCCGGTGTGCCTCAACGTCAAGCCTATGAGCCAATTGGCGAAGTAGGAAGCCAGGACCAACCGCTGTCGCCTTCTCTCCCTGGGTCAATACCAGGTGACCGTGGGCATCACGCTGAAACGGCGTGTCCGCAATCACGTGGGCGGCATCCATGCGGTGGCCGCCACCTTGGCGGCCGAATACGCCAGCGGCCTGCTGGTGGGGCAGCATGTGCCCGACGATGCCATCGTGGTGGTCAAGACCATCCATGTCGAATTGCGCAAGCCCAACAAGGGCAACATCAAGGCCACAGCCAGGCTGACGCCAGAGGAAGCACGCGCCATCTGCACCGAACCCAAGGGCAGCCTCAAGGTGTCGGTGACCATTGAAGACGCGCAAGGGCAGACGCCGATTACCGGCTATATGGAGATGGCCTGGTTGCCAAAACGCAGGTGATGGCCCGTGATGCTGCGGTGCAGCTTGGTGTTCACCCTAGGGCGGGGAAGCACCCGGACGTGACCTGCTTCACAGCTTTGTTGTGCAGCATGACAGTGCGGCGGTCAATCCGGGCAAATTGGCTATGAGTTAGGGGGGTACTCCTGGATACTGGATCGATCAAGAGCTGTCCAACCATCGCCACTCATGTCGTCGCCTCAGGG
>NZ_SCTN01000193.1 GCF_004297345.1 Aquabacterium sp.
GCCGAGCTGGACAAGATCTTCGAGCCTTTTGCCCGAGGCTCGTCTGCGGCGGGCAACTCGGCAGCCGGCACTGGCCTGGGGTTGACCATCAGCAAGATGCTCACCGATCTGATGGGCGGTGAGATGAGCGTGCAAAGCAAGCTGGGCCTAGGTACCACGTTCCGCATTCGGCTGTTCCTGCCGCAAGTGCGGGCCGCAGAGGTGCAACGCACGCAACCCATGGGGCAGCGAACCGGCTATGTGGGTGAGCGGCGCCGCGTCTGGGTGGTGGACAACGAGGAGGCTGATCGTGGCTTGCTGGTTCGCATCCTGGCACCGCTGGGCTTTGAAGTGATGGCGCTGGCTTCCGGCGTCGAATGCCTGGCGCACTTGAGGGCTTGCCCTCCGCAGTTGATGCCGCATGCCTTGTTCATGGATCTGGCCATGCCGGGGCTGGATGGATGGGCCACGCTGCGCGCCATCCGGGTTTCGGCGCTCAGTGATGCACCGGCGGCCATCGTGTCGGCCAATGCCTTTGACAAGGCGCTGGACAACGACGTGGGCATCACACCGGACGATTTCATCGTCAAGCCCGTGCGTGTAACGGAACTGCTGGATTGGCTGGGCCGCAAGCTGCAGTTGCAGTGGATAGAGACAGAACGAAGTGCCGTGCAAAGCGCCGCAGCAGCCAATGCCGACAAGCTGGTCGAGCAGGCTGCCGTGTTGCCTTCGCTCAAGGCCTTGCACAGCCTGGAAGACCAGATCCACGCCGGCTATATCAGAGGCGTGCACAAGGCCTTGGATCAGATCGCGGCGGCCGAGCCTCAGTGCGAGGTCTTCGTGCAGAAACTGCGCGGCATGGCGCGTCAATTCCAGCTGGATGCGATGGCCACCTTGTTGAAAGAATCCCTGGCCCAGGCGCAATCCGGCGCTTGAGCCCCAACTTAGATCGCAGTACCTCATGTTTGAAAGACTCGACCGCAGCCGTACCGATGTCGTGCTCATCGTCGACGATGTTCCTGACAACCTGTCCTTGCTGCACGATGCCCTGGATGACGAAGGCTATACCGTGTTGGTGGCCACGCATGGCGAAGCGGCGCTACAGCGCGCCAGTCAGGCGGTACCCGACATCATCTTGCTGGACGCGATCATGCCGGGCATGGATGGCTTCGAGGTGGCCCGCCGCCTGAAGGCTCAGCCTGAGACCAGCCATATCCCCATCATCTTCATGACGGGCCTGAGCGAGACAGAGCACGTGGTGGCCGCGTTTGCCGCAGGCAGCGTGGACTACGTGGTCAAGCCCATTCGCCCCCGTGAGGTGATGGCACGCATCGCGGCGCACATGCAAAGTGCCAGGCAGGCCAGGCAGGCACGCAATGCGCTGGATGCTTTTGGCCATGCCTCGATCACCGTGCGGCTCAGCGATGGACGCCTGCTCTGGCAGACGCCTTTGGCACGCAAGCTTTTGCAGACCTACTTCGATATCCCCGAATCCGTGGCCCCGCCGGAGCTGGCGGACTGGCTGTCGCACACGGCGCCCCGACTGGCCAAGGAGATCGAGGCAGGCACGGCATCGGTGAATGCGCCGGTATGGGCCGTGAACCAGGCCGGGCGCCGCCTGAGCTTCACCTTGCATCAGCCCACGGGCGAAGACGAGTGGCTCTTGGTCATGCAGGAAAGCTCCGATCAGTCCGCCATGGACGCCCTGAGTCAGGAGTTCAAGCTCACGGCTCGCGAGGGCGAGGTGCTGTACTGGGTGGTCAAAGGCAAGACCAACCGCGACATTGGCGACATCCTGGGCAGCAGTCCCGCCACGGTCAAGAAGCAGCTGGAGCACATCTTCGCCAAGCTGGGCGTGGAGACCCGCACTGCTGCAGCCGGGCTGGCCATGAGCCGGGTGTCTCAGTTGAAGATGCGTTGAGCCAGGCCGATCACATTGGCTTGAACAGGTGGGCGTAGCTGCGGCTCACGGAGAGCCGCTCGTCTCGGCCGCGCAGGTGAAGGAAGATGCGCCCTGTGTCTTCTCGAATCACCTTGTCGATCAACGTGGTGCGCACCAGCGTGCCCCGATGAATCTGCGTGAATGCCTGTGCATCCAGCCTGGGCATGAGGTCGCGCAGCGGCGTGCGAATCAGCAACTCGCGATCCTGTGTGATGACGCGCACATACTTGTCATCTGCCTCAAAGTAATGGATGTCTGCCACAGGCACCATGTGTACCGTTGAGCCGATTCCGGCCTGGATGATGGTCAATGGCGGCAGGCCAGCTTGAGGCGTGCCAGCCGCATGGCGCAGGGCCTGCAACGGTGCCACAGCCATGGCATCCTGACCTTGTCTTTCTTTGAGGCGTGCGGCCAGTCGCTCGCATGTTTTCTCCAGGCGCTGCGTTTCTACTGGTTTGAGCACGTAGTCCACGGCCGAGCGCTCGAATGCATCGACGGCAAAGCGATCAAAGGCCGTGACGAAGACGATCAAGGGCAGTGCCGCGTCCATGGGCCAGTTGTCCACGATGCGCTCTGCGGCATCCAGACCATTGAGCACGGGCATCTGGATGTCCAGGAAGATAACGTCCGGCCGTTGCTGCTTGACAGCGAGCGCCGCTTCTTCGCCATCGTGCACGATGGCCTTGATCTGCAATGCTGGCCATATCTTGCCCAGCATCTTGGCCAGACCTCTGGCCAGAACGGGCTCGTCTTCTGCAATCAGGGCGGTGGCGGGCGAATGACTCACGATGCGCTGCCTCCCGTGTTCAGCGGCAGGCGCAGCGTGACTTCGGTGGTGTCGTGGTCGAGGTCGTGTTGCATGTCGAAGTGGCTGTCGTTGCCATACAAGGTCCGCAACCTGTCTCGAATGTAGTGCAGACCAAATCCCGTTCCGACTTGCAGCTCGTGCCCAGTCGTTGCACTGTCGCCGCTGGCGTTCACGCCAGTATTGCGTACGCGCAGCATGAGTTGCCCTTCCTGTACGCACGCACTGACCTCCAGCGTGCCGCCTTGCTTTCGGCGCTCCAGACCATGCCGGATGGCGTTTTCGATGAGGGGCTGCAGCAGCATGGCGGGAACATAGACTTGGCCCAGTTCATCAGGTAGCGAGAGCGTGCTGTGCAAGCGTTCTCCCATGCGTATCTTCATGATGGACAGGTAGTCAGCGGCGAGCTTGAACTCCTCTGCCAGCGCGTGCTCGCTGGCGCGGCTGCCCGTGAGGGTGGTGCGCAAGAACCCGATCAGGTGCAGCAGCATCTGGCGTGCCTGCTGCGGGCTGTCGTCAATCAGTTCATACAGATTGGACAGTGTATTGAACAGCATGTGTGGATCCAGTTGGGATCTCAGCAGGTTGAGTTGAGCTTGGGCAGTGAGCTTCTGGGCCATGCGTTCGCGTGCCTCGCTGAGTGCGGCCCTGTCTTGAAAATACTCGAATACATAGACGGACATGGTGCCGTAGCAGGCATTGAAGAACGTCATCCTGTAGACGGGATAGGTCTGGGGTAGCCAGGCCTGTGCCCAGGATGAGGTTTGAATGGCGATGAAGGTTTGCTGAGCCAGCCATGACCCCAGCAACAGGCACAGCAGGGTGGTGAGCAGCAGCAGCCATTTCACGTCACGCGGCAGCCCTCTGTACAGGCCCTCTCGTTCGTAGCACGCCAGTGCATCCGGCATTTTTCGCCAGCCATGGCGAGCGACCAGGAGCATGGCGTTCGCCGTGATCAGCAAGCCAAAGAAGCCAATGCACTGTAGCCAGACGAAGTAATACAGCAGCCCTTGAATCTGGGGGTGTTGGGGGGACAGTACTTCCGTCGCGTGCATGGACAAGACGCCCACGAGCAGCAGAACTTGATTGAGGACGATCAACCTGGGCATCACCCCTCGCCAGGTCAGATTGGGTGGGTAGGGGGCAGCGGCCATGACCTGAATGGAAGACATGGTGTGCAAGGCTACTGTATGGCGGGGTGTTTCAAGTTGGCAAAAGGGTGAGCCGCAGTTTGAAGGCGCGAATTGCGGATGGGTTACGCCAGTTGCCTGACGCGTTCATACAAGTGGTCGACGCCCAGCCTGTGGGCATTCACCCGGTTCATTTGCAGTTTGTCATCTGGACTGGTTGTTCGTCCGATCTGACTGGCGCACCTGGATGCGCTCACCTAGATTTTGCCGCTGATGACAAAGGGGCCTCATCAGCCCATTCATGAGGAAATCAGCGATGAACCGCAAATGGATCAGCAAGCAGGGGATGGCGTGGGCACTTGGCGCGCTGTGTGTCGGGGGCGCGCAGGCCCAAATCGCGGCGCCATCGCCCAATGGGCCGGTGGTGCGTCTGGCGGTGGGTGATCTGGTGGGCACCACTGAGAATGGTGTCGACCAGTTCAGAGGCATTCCGTATGCACAAGCGCCAGTTGGGGTCCTGCGATGGGCTGCGCCTCAAACGGCGCGTGCCTGGGCAGGGGCGCGCGATGCCAGTCAGTTCGGTGCGGCTTGCCCGCAAGCGCCCGAGCCCTTTGGCGACAACGTTCGCAACAGCGAAGACTGCCTCTTCCTGAATGTGTATGTGCCGCCTTCGGCCACATCAGCGCAGCGTCCCGTCATTGTCTGGATCCCTGGGAGCGGCCAGGTACTGGGATCGGCTCGGCAGTACGACGCCAGCAAGCTGGCACAGGCAACGCAGGCCGTGGTCGTGACGATGAATTACCGGCTCGGGGCCCTGGGTTGGCTGTGGACGTCGGGCATGGCCGCCGAGCGCAAGGGGCACAACTTTGCGCTGCAGGACCAGCAAGAAGCCATGCGCTGGGTCAGGCGCCACATCGGCAACTTTGGTGGGGATCCTGAACGCATCACCATGGCGGGTGAGTCTGTGGGGTCGATTTCGGCCTCGCTGCACCTGGTGTCGCCCACGGCCAAGGGCTTGTTTCATCGCGCCATTCTGGCCAGTGGTATTGCGCCCCCCGGCCTGCTGAGTTCGGCCAAGGCAGCTGAG
>NZ_SCTN01000194.1 GCF_004297345.1 Aquabacterium sp.
CGCCTACTTACATCTGATGCATCTGCACGCATCCCTGGCAGAAGGTGGCGCTGCATACTGCCTGCCACTGACGCAACCAGACCAGACGTTTAACGGGGGACACCCGCCCATCCACCTCTTTGCACTGGCGACCAGGCCGCGTCGGTTCCCCTTTTTACTGGAACCAGACCCACACCATGTTTGGCGCGCTCAAAGCCTTTCGCCGTGATCCTCGCCTGCCTGCTCGTCCTGCACAGCCGGCGGTGAGCGCTGGCGCGTGGCTGCAACGTGAAGAAGCCATCATGGGCACCGCCATCAGTGTGGTGCTGTGGAGCGATGACGCTCAACAAGGCGAGGCGGCCATTGATGCCGTGATGGCCGAGATGCACCGCATCGACCACGCCATGAGCCCTCACCGGCCAGACTCCGAACTCTCCCGCATCAACCGCGAGGCTCATGCTGCTCCCGTTCCATTGAGCGCAGAGATGACGCGCCTCATCGCGAAGGCGCAAGCGTTCTCGGCCTTGTCTGGCGGTGCGTTTGACATCACCTACGCCGCCGTGGGCCAGCTCTATGACTACCGCGCCGGCGTGCGCCCCAGCGCCGAAGCATTGGCGCTGGCACGTGCAGCCGTGGGCTACCGCTACCTGATGCTGGATGAAGCGGCGCGCACGGTTCGATTTGCACGCCCTGGTATGCGGATTGACCTGGGGGGGTTTGCCAAGGGGCATGCGGTTGATCAAGCGGCTGCCATCTTGAAGGCAAGAGGCATTGCACACGCTCATGTCAGCGCGGGTGGCGACAGCCGTGTGATTGGCGACCATCGCGGGCGCCCCTGGAGCATTGGCATACGCGATCCGCGCCGCGCCGACGAGATGGTGGCCGTGCTGCCGCTGCAAGATGTATCGATCTCCACATCGGGTGACTACGAGCGTTTCTTCGAGGTGAATGGCGAGCGCTGCCATCACCTGATCGATCCAGCCACGGGGCTGTCTCCGCGCAGCGTGCACAGCGTCACCATCCTGGCCGATGACGGGCTCACCACAGAAGCCATGTCCAAATCCTTGTTCGTATTGGGGCTCGACAAAGGCATGGCCTTGATCGAATCCCAGGCCGGACTGGATGCCATCGTGATCGACCACTTGGGCGAACTGCATTTTTCTTCCGGCTTGATGGCTGCACCCGTGCAGCGCTCAGGCGCTGTTCCTGCATGACGCGCAGAGGAAAGCACATCATGACGAAGCGACATCTCTCTCTTGCCTGCGCTGCTGCAGCTCTGCTGGCGCTGTCTGCCTGCATGGAAGGTGGCTCGTCCTCCAGCGCCGAGGCGAACGCCAGCGCGGCAGGCGCTCAAGGCAGCGATACCCCTATCGCCTACGCCAAGCGGGCCAACAGCATCATGGCCAACCCGACCAACGGCGCGCCCACAGCGCCTGGCGGGGACCTGATCATCCGCGAGCGCTCCTCGCCCAGCGCGCCTGAACACAACATCACCGAACGCTTCACCCAAGGCCAGGGTGATGCATCCGGCCCCGAGGTGTCCTACGACGGCAAGAAGCTGTTGTTCGCCATGCGCTGCCCGACCACGAACACAGCCACCATCAATATGGGCAACGTGTCGGTGCTGGCCTGCACGGGCCGCTGGAACATCTGGGAATACGACATGAGCAGCGGAGGGCTGACCAGTGGCACGTACCGCCGCCTCACGGGCTCCCTGACGGATGATGACGTGGATCCGACCTATCTGCCTGGTGGCCGCGGCGTGGTGTTCACGTCGAACCGGCAGACCAAATCACACCTGAACCAGGCGCTGGATCAAAGCTACTACGCCCTCGATGAGTACGAACGCGAACGCGTGTTCAACCTGCACACCATGGATGCCGATGGCGGCAACATCACGCAAATCTCGGTCAACCAAAGCCACGATCGCAGCCCGGTGGTACGCCAGAACGGCGAGATCATGTTCTCGCGCTGGGATCACGTGGGTGGCCGCAACCATTTCAAGATCTTCCGTGTCAAGCCTGACGGTACCGATCTGTTCGTACTGTATGGCGCGCACAGCGAGGGCAACAGCTTCCTGCACCCTCGCGAAATGGACCCGAACGGCAAGTACAAGGGCTTTGTGGCCGCTGATGTGATGCCGCTGTCGGGCACCCGCGAAGGCGGTGCATTGATGCTGGTCGATGCCGAGCACTATTCAGAACAGAACACGCCGATCAGCCCTGATCTGCCGGCCATCGGTGGCCAGTCGCAAGCGACCGCGCAAGCGCTGAACACCGGTCGAGGCCTGTCGCTCTATGGGCGCGTCACCACGCCCTATCCATTGTGGGATGGCACAGACCGCGTACTGGTGTCCTACACACCATGCCAGGTTCGCCGCAAGGGCGTTGTCGTATCGTGCGCCACGCTGAGCGACGCTGAAAAAGCGCGACTGACGCAAGAAGACCGACTGGTCGCCGATGCAGCCAGCGACGAGATCCAGGACAACGTGGCCCCATCTTACGCTGTCTACATGTTCGACCCAGCCCGCAACACCTGGCTGAACGTGGCCGCCCCTCCTGCGGGCTTCATGTACACCCACCCCGTTGCCCTGCAGGCCCGCACAGAGCCCAGCACTTCTGACCCCACCAGCGTGGACGACGCCCTGAAACAACAGAATCTCGGCACCATCGAGGTTCGCAGCGTGTACGACACCGACGGGCTGGGCCGCATGGGTGACCCTGTGCTGCTGCCCATTGATCTGGGCAACGGTTGCACCACTGCCATTCCCAAAATCGCCCCTGCAGACCGGCAGGACACCCGCCCCCTGATCCCGGACCTGGTGCGCATGAAGAACCCAGCCGATGCGGCTTACGGTTGCACGCCGGCACGCTTCATACGCGTCTTCCGTGCGGTGGCACCGCCAGAGGGCATGACAGGTACACGTGGCGCCATTGGCGAAACCGATTTCGAAATGCAGCAAATCCTGGGTTACGCGCCCATCGAACCTGATGGCTCGTTCAAGCTGCAGATCCCGGCGGACACGCCTATTGGCCTGGCCGTGGTCGATGCCTCTGGACGCGCCTTCCAGACGCACACCAACTGGATCCAGGTGCGCCCCGGCGAGCGCCGTACCTGCGATGGTTGCCACAGCCCGCGTCGTGGCGGCGCCATCAATTCCGGTGATGTGGTGAACGCGGTGCCACCAGCACTCAAGACGAGCTTGATCGTGGGCGGTCAGTTGACACCCGCCACGCACCAGCCGGGCGAGACCTTGGCCGGCACCCGCACTCGCGTGGACCCGAGCGCCCTGCAGTTGTCGCCCAACATGATCTACACGGACATCTGGGCCGATACCACCCGCAACGGTGTCACGGCTCGCCCGGACATCACACTGAACTACGATGGCCTGCAGAGCAACGCCAAGCCCACCAATGGCGTCATCAACTACCCGCAGCACATTCAGCCTTTGTGGACGAAATCGCGTCCCTCCGGCAACACCGATAACGCCTGCGTCAACTGCCACAACGATCCCGCCAAGCTGGACCTGAGAGGCACGACATCGGGTACGGGCCGCCTGACCTCCTACCAGGAGTTGATGGTGGGCGATCCGATCATTGACTCGGCGACAGGCTTGCCCAAAACGACCATCCGCAATGGCGTGCCGGTGATTGACCGCGGTCCGGCCCTGGTGAACACCATGGCCAGCGAAGGCGAGGCCCTGGGCCTGACACGCAAGAGCCGTCTGGCAGAGATCCTGTGGGGCCAGACCATGTCGGCAGAGGCCGATGCGCGCACAGCCCACCCGAACCCGCCCGGTACGGCACCGAACCATGCGACGTTGCTCAACGCATCGGAAAAGCGTCTGCTGGCTGAGTGGATGGACCTGGGCGGCAAGTACTACAACGACCCATTCGATGTGGGTGCCAACGTCCGCCACATCAACGCGCTGAGCGAGGACACGTACAAAACACTGATCGCCCCGATCCTGCGCAGCACCTGTTCAAACGGTTGCCACCAGGCCATCGGCAGCAGCGCCTCGGCAACGGCCTTCCGCGACAACCGCTTTGTGCTGACTGGTGACGACCGCGGCGACTACAACGTCACGCTGACCATGATCACGGATGCATGCACGGTCACAGCCAATGCCCTGATCAGCAAACCATCCACCGCACCGCACCCATCGGGCGCAACGGGCGGCACGCCCCCACTCCCGGTTGGCAGTGCGGCCTACAACACCATCGCCAACTGGCTGCGTACGGGGTGCGGCACCCCATGAAGCGATTGCCTGAGGTCAAGAGAAAAGGCACGGTCACGGCGTTGACGGCAGCCACCGTCCTGTCTGCCTGTCTGTGCGCTTGCGGCGGTGGTGGCGACGGGGGATCGAGCAACCCCTTGGGCAACCCGTCCACGGTCAGCAACCCGGTCAACACGGGCGGGCAGAAGCTGTCGTTCGCCTACTTTCAGCGCTGCATCAACCCCATCTTGCTGGCGCAACTGCCCGCCTTGCAAGGCGGCGGATTCACCAACAGCTGTGCTGGTGCTGGTTGCCATGACACGGTCACGGGTGCTGGTGGCGCGCTGCGTGTGGTGCCCGGCGCGCTCCCCGTTGATTTGAGCGATCCGGCCAATACGCCGGCAGTCATCCGCAACAGCGACATGTACAAGAACTACTACTCGGCCCAAGGTGCCGTGGTGGTGGGCTCGCCTACGCAAAGTCGCTTGCTGGCCAAGCCCATGCTGCTGGTGCTGCACGGCGGCGGACAGATCTTCGCCAGCCTCAGTGATGCCAATGCGGCCCGTATCGCCTACTGGATCAACAACCCCATGCCGCGCGGGCAGGATGAGTTCAGCAGCGCAGCCTCCTCCCTGTTCTCGCCACCGGACCCGCAAACGGGCAACTGCAACCCACCATGATGGCGACACGCATTTCCTCTCCATCCCTGGCTTTGCTGACAGCAGGCCTGATCGGGGTTTCTGGCGCGTGCGCCGCTGAGCCTGTTGCAACCCAACCCACACCAGCCGTCGATGTGCCATCTGCCCCGGTTGCGAGCGACCGCCTGCAGGTGACTGAACCCTATATCGAGTTACGCACCGGCCCCGGGCGCGGCTTCCCGATCACACAGGTGGTCGTACGCCATGAGTGGATCGAAATCGAATTGCGCCATACCGACTGGTACCGCGTGCGCACAGACAAAGGTCTGGTCGGCTGGGTCGTGCGCCAGCAACTTGAATCAACGCTGACGGCATCGGGCGTGCGCAAGAGCTTTCGGGACATCGTGCTCGACGACTTCCTGAACCGCCGCGTTCAGATGGGTGCGGCCTGGGGCAGCTTCAACAGCGAGCCAGCGCTCAAGGCCTGGGCCAGCTATCGCATGTCCGAGACACTCAGCCTGGAACTCACGTTGGGGCAGGTTCAAGGCAAGTTCGCGGGCTCGGATTACTGGCATGCCGATCTGCTGATCGAACCCTGGTCTGACCAACGCTGGTCGCCCTTTGCCAGTATCGGCGTGGGGCGATTCAAGAATGAACCGAATGCCAGCCTGGTCGGCGCCACGCCCACCAACTCGAAGTTGACCCATGCGGCAGCAGGCATCAATTACCACGTGAGCGACCGCTTCATCCTGCGTGCCGACTACGGCCTGCACACGGTCTACCTCTCCGACACACACACCATCGAATACCGCGCCAAGTCCATCGGCGTGGCCTTCTTTTTCTAGACGGACACCGGCCCATGTTTTACCGAACCCGATCCATCGTGCCTTCACTGCTGGCGCTCACAGTCTGTGCGGCCCATACCAGTACCAAGGCTGACGAGCCGCCCATCGTGCCGCAGGTCGAGCCACGCGAAGTGACCCTGCCGCACTTCCCCTCCAATGACTTCGATGCCGGCCTGTTCATGGGCACTTACTCAACCCAGAACTTCGGGGCCAGCAAGGTGCGCGGCTTCCGACTGGGTTATGCCATCACAGAAGATTTCTTTGTACAGGGCACCTACGGCCGTACCAAGGTCAGCGACGAGGCTTTCCGCCAGGTTCTGCCCGGCGGCGTGTTCGAGGAAGAGCAGGAAAAGCTCACCTACTACAACCTCTCGATCGGCTACAACGTGCTGGCAGGCGAGGTGTTCATCGGCAGCAAACACGCCAAGCCATCGGCCCTCTACCTGATTGGCGGCGTGGGCAGCACCAAGTTTGTCGATCGCAAGCGCCAGACCATCAATTACGGTGCCGGCTTTCGCGTGTACCTCAATGACTGGGCTGCGCTGCAGGTCGATGCACGCAACCACATCTTCACACTGGACATTCTGGGCAAGCAGCAAAGCACGAACAACCTTGAGTTCACCGCCGGTGCAACCTTCATCTTCTGAGGTGACGCAGGATGTACCCGTTCTCGACCTCTCGCCTCATTCACTGGTTTCGCTACACCCTGATGGCAACGATGGCTGGCTTGGCACTGCAGGCTGCAGCCAGCGTCCAGGTCGCGTCTGCGGCACCGGACTTCACGCTGCACGCCATGAAGGGCCCCAACACCCGCCTGCAGGAACTGCGAGGCCGCGTCGTGCTGGTCAACTTCTGGGCCACCTGGTGCGGCCCTTGCCGGCAGGAGATACCGCATCTCAATCGACTGCATGAAAAGTACAAGCGTGCAGGCCTGGTCCTGCTGGGCGTCAATGTGGATGATGATCCGGCCAACGCCGCCGCTGTGGCAGCCAAGCTGGACATCCAGTTCCCCGTCCTGATGGACACAGACAAGAAGGTCAGCGATCAATACGACCTGCAGGCCATGCCATCGACCTACCTGATCGACCGGGACGGCAAAGTGCGTTACGTGCACCGTGGCTACCTGGATGGCTACGAAGCGCTCTACGACAAGCAGATCAGGGAGCTGCTGAAATGAAACGTGCCGGCTCTTTCATCGCCTTGAGCTGCCTGGCCCTGCTGGGTGGCTGCGCCATTCAACCTTGGGTCAAACCTTATGAACGAGAGCGCATGGCCGACCCGATCATGAGCTTCACACGTGGCACGTTGGCCGAAAAGAGCCGGGAACACGTGCGCGATGTGCGCGAAGGCGCCAGGGGCGCCACTGGCGTGCAAGGAGGCGGCTGTGGCTGCAACTGATCACACCAGGCGCTCGGCCAACGCGGTTCGCCTGGCCCTTCAGTTCATGCGTCACCTGCTGGGTGTGCTGGGAGGCCTGTTCGCCGCCAGCGGCGCCAAGGCTGTGGACCTCGGCCCTGACCGCGCCGAACTGCTCTACCACCTGCACGATGGCGGTGGCGTCAGAGCCCAAGGCCCGGCGGTGCTGCTGCGCAAAAGCGTGATGGACAAAGTCGCCATCACCGGCACGGTGTATGTGGATGCCGTCAGCAATGCGTCCATCGACGTGGTCACCTCGGCCAGCCCCTTCACAGAGCGGCGCACCGAATATGGCCTGAACGCCGATTACGTCTATCGCAACGCGCAAATCACCGTGTCAAGCAGCACCAGCCAGGAGCCCGACTACGTGGCCAAGCGCATGGGGCTGGATGTCTCCCAAGAAGTATTCGGCGGCATGTCCACCGTGTCCATGGGCTTCACCAAAGGCGTGGACAACGTGCACAAGCATGGAGAACCCACGTTTGCGGCCACGGCCGACCACTGGCAGTACCGCGTCGGCGGTTCGTTGATCCTCACGCCACGCTGGATCGCCAGCCTCAACGCGGAAGCCCTGGCCGACAACGGCTACCTCGGCAGCCCCTATCGCGTGGCTTATGTGTTCGGTGCGGCAGTACCTGAACGTGTCCCCAGCACCCGATCGTCACGCGCACTCAAATTCCGTGTCGCCGGCGACCTGGGATCGCGCGATGCCATCCAGTTTGGCTACCGCTATTTCTGGGACACCTGGGGCATCAGCGCCAGCACGCTGGACCTGAGTTACAGCCGCTACTTCGGCACCGAATGGCTGGTTGATGTCACGCTGCGCCGCCACGCCCAGCACAAGGCGCTGTTCTACAGCGACAACGCCCAGGCGGACACCCTCTACGTGTCACGCAACCGCCAACTCAGCACCTTCGATGACACCGGCCTGGGTGGCAAGGTGGCCTACACCTTGAAGAAGGTACCAGGCCAATACGACATCACGCTCAACGGCGCATACGAGTACGTGCAATACAAGTTCAAGGACTTCACGGACATCCGCACCGGCCAGCTCTACCACTACAACGCCAGCGTGATGCAGGTGTTCGTCTCTTCCAATTTCTGATGAGTGCCTCACCATGCGCCAACGTGTCCTGCCACTGATCGTGACCACCGTGCTCGCGTGCGCCGTGCTGGTGAACACCAGCCAGGCAGCAGATTCGCCATCCGAACGTGCCGCACCGACTGCGGCTACTCCCCCCAACACACCCGCCGCGCCAGCCGCCAGCACCGCAGACCCAGCCACATTGGACAGCCGCATTCAAGACACCAAGCGCGACGTCATCCAGCTCAACCGTGATCTGCTGGTGCTGGAGGAAGAACTGCTCTTTCCCGCCAGCACGCAAGTCGCCGTGTTCCTGTCGCTCGATGTTGGCAAGCTGTTTGCGCTCGATTCGGTGCAGATCAAGCTCGACGACAAGCTCGTGGCCAACTACCTCTACACGCCTCATGAACTGTCCGCGCTGCAACGCGGCGGCGTACAACGCCTCTTCCTGGGCAACCTGAAAGTTGGTGAACATGAGCTGGTCGCAACCTTCACTGGTGTGGGGCCCCACGAGCGCGACTACAAGCGCGGCGCCACCGTCAAATTCGAAAAGGGCACCGAGGCCAAATACATCGAACTGCACATTGAAGACTCGACAGCCAAGCTGCAACCCGAGTTCAACGTCAAGGTCTGGCAGTAAACAACCATGCGCCCTCAAGCGGTTCGATCGCCTTGCCCCTGCACCATGCCATCGGCCCTGCGCGGCCTGGCCCTCACTGCAGCCTGTGCACTGGCCCTGGGCTGGCACGCTGCCGTGCACGCGGCCGCCGATGACAAGGCGCCCGCACGCACCATCCAGGCACCGCATTACGGCGATGTCGTCTTTCACTTCTTTCAGGAAGACTATTTCACCGCCACCACCACGCTGATGGCCTCACAGCACTTCCAGCGTATCGCCCCACACGACGATGAAGCGGAAGTGCTGCGCGGCGGCATGCTGTTGAGCTACGGCCTGCATCGCGAGGCCGGTGAGATTTTCGCGAAACTGATCGAACGCGGCACCACCCCGGCCATGCGGGACCGAGCCTGGTTCTACCTGGCCAAGGTACGCTATCAACGAGGCGAATCCGCACTGGCCGAAGAGGCCCTTGGCAAAGTACAGAGCCCCTTGCCTCAGCCATGGGAAGAAGACCGTGCCTTGTTGCAAGCCCAGTTGCTGATGGCCCGTGCCGACTACCGCGCGGCAGCCCAGGTCCTCCAAGCACTACCGGGCAAGACAACAGGCGCCCGCATTGCGCGCTTCAACCTGGGTGTGGCGCAAATCAAGGCGGGTGACGCGGCAGCCGGAACCGCCACGCTGGATGCGCTGGGGCGTGAACCCGTGGACAACGAAGAACAACGCGCCTTGCGCGATCGCAGCAATGTTGCATTGGGCTTTGCAGCCCTGGCCGCACAGCAGGCGCCAGCAGCGCGTCAATATCTGGCCCGCGTGACGCTTCATGGCCCGGACAGCAACAAAGCCTTGTTGGCCTACGGTTGGGCCGCACTGGATCAACACACGCCTGAATCCGCCCTGGTGCCCTGGCTGGCGCTTCAGGCTCGCCATGAGCACGACGCGGCCTCACTCGAAGCCCGCATTGCCGTACCGTATGCCTACGCGCAACTCGGCGCCAGCAGCCAGGCACTTGCGCGCTATCAAGCGGCCATCGAATCGTTCGATCAAGAGCAACGCAGCCTGGACGACGCGATTGTCGCCATGCGATCGGGCCAGGTCATCGAAGCCATGCTGGCCCAAAACCCACGCGAGGAATTCGGCTCAAGCCGGCAGATGGACACGCTGCCAGAAGTGCCCCACGCTGAACACCTGACCACGCTGCTGGCACAGCATCCGTTTCAGGAGGCCTTCAAAAACCTGCGTGATCTGCGCCATCTGAGCCAACACCTCCAGGCATGGCGCGACAAGATCGATGTCTTCAAGGACATGCTGGCCACCAGGCGCCAGGCCTTTGCCGAGCGACTGGCCCAAGTCAATGCACGCACCACCGAACAAAGCACGCCCGTGCTGCAACAACGCATCGATGCCATCGCCACGGACATCGCACAAGGCGAACAGGCGCAAGATGGCGTGGTCTTTGCCGATGCCCGCCAACGCGATTTACTGAACCGTGTGGCGCGCATCCAGGCGCTGGCGCAACAGGCCGACGATGCACCTGACATGGTCCAAGCCAAGGCGCGCGTCCGACTGGCCGCAGGCGCATTGAACTGGCAGCTGGCGCAAGACTACCCGGTGCGACTGTGGGATGCCCAAAAAGCCTTGCAAGCCATGAACGAAGGACTGGCCCAAGCCCGGCAACGCGATGCCGCCCTGGCTCAAGCCATGAAGGATGAACCGCAACGCTTCGACCAGTTCGATGCCCGCATTCAGGCGTTGCAGCCCATGCTGGACGTGATGATTCCCAAAGTGGCCGCACTCAGCGCAGAACAGCAAGCCCTTGTGCAAGACATGGCCGTGGCCGAACTCTCGCGCCAGAAGGAGAACCTGGATACCTACGCCGTGCAGGCCCGCTTTGCCGTGGCCCAGTTGTATGACCGTGCCACCACGCCCGACAGCCCGAACCGCAAGGAGGCCGCCGATGCACCCAAGCATTAAGGCAACGCATCGCCTCACCCTGCTGGCATCGGCCTGCCTGCTCAGCGCCTGTGGTGTCTTGCGCAGCAGCCAAGAGCCGCCCACTTTGCAATCACTGGCCTCACAACAGATCACGATCAAGCCCGAAGCAGTGGAAGGCGTTGAAGAAGCCCAAGCCATTCAGGCCTACCGCGCGTTTCTGGACAGTGCCCCGCACTCGCCGCAAAGTGCCGAAGCCCTGCGCCGCCTGGCCGATCTGGAAATGGACCGCGCAGACAAGCAAGGCGCCGATGCCAACGCAACGGGCGAGCCCGACTACCGTCCGGCCATCAGCCGCTATCAAGCGCATCTGGCGGCGTATCCCCAAGCGCCCAACCGCGATCAGGTGCTTTATCAGCTGGCTCGCGCTCAAGAGCAGGCAGGCCAACTGGAGGCCGCGCTCCAGACCCTGACGCAACTGGTGCAGGCTCACCCCGACACGGTCTATGCCGACGAGGCCCAGTTCCGGCGTGGCGAATTGCTGTTCAGCGCCCGCCAATACGCCCAGGCGGAGAAAGCCTACGCGGCCGTGCTGGAGGTCGATCGCCTCAACCCCTATCGCGACCGCGCGCTGTACATGCAAGGGTGGTCGCGTTTCAAGCAAGGCCGCCTGGATGATGCCCTGCAAGCCTTCTTCGGCGTGCTGGACATCAAGTTGGGGCACAACCCTGGCGATGGCAACCTGAGCACCGTGGAAGGGCTCAGCCGCGCCGAGCGCGAACTGCTGGACGACACCTTCCGCGTGATCAGCCTGAGTCTGGTCAATCTGCAAGGCGCAGACAGCATCGCCAGCTACACCAACGCACCGGTATCGGCACAGACACCCCTTGATGCACGCCAGGGCTACGCCTTCCACGTCTACGAACAACTGGGCGAGTTCTACCTCAAGCAAGACCGTCCCAAAGACGCTGCCGACACCTTCAACCTGTTTGCCACCCGTGCGCCACTGGACGCCCAGGCACCCCGCCTGCATTCACGCGTGATCGAGATCTACGAGCACGCCGGTTTTGCCACGCTGGCACTGCAGGCCAAGAAGCAGTACGTGGCCCACTACGGGCGCCAAAGCGACTTCCGCACAGCCAGCCCAGAGGCATGGCGAAAGGCGCAAACACTGGTTCAAATCCACCTGGCCGAACTGGCACGCCACCACCACGCACTGGCACAAGGCAGCAAACGCTCGGCTGATTACCAGGAAGCCGCACATTGGTACCGTGAATTGCTCGCCTCTTTCCCGGATGATGCGCAAGCTGCCCACAATCGCTTCCTGCTGGCCGAGCTGCTGTACGAAGACGCCCGTTTCGCCGACGCCATCCAGGAATACGAACAAACCGCCTACGCCTACCCCCTGCACGCCCAAAGTGCCGATGCGGGCTATGCGGCCCTGCTCAGCCATGCACAAGCGCAAAAGAAGGCCAGCCCCCAGGCCCTGCCCGGCTTGCAGCGAGACGCTGTGGCCAGCGCCCTGCGCTTTGCCAAGGCCTTCCCCAAGGATGCGCGCACCGGAGCCGTGCTCAGTGATGCCGCCGAGAAGCTGTATGCGCTCCACGATGACGATCAGGCGGCAAGGGTTGCCCAGCAGGTGCTGGATCTGACACCACCGGCTGCCGAGCCACAACGTCGCGTGGCCTGGACGGTGCTGGCGCACACCGCTTTCGAGCGCCAGGCCTTCGACACCGCCGAACAGGCTTACGCGCAGGTGCTGCAACTCACCCCGGCACAGGCCTCCAACCGCAAGGAATTGATTGAGCGCCAGGCCGCCGCCGTGTACAAGCAAGGCGAACGCGCCAAGGCCTCTGGGCAATTGAGCGAGGCCGTCGGGCACTTCACACGCGTGGCGACTGTGGCACCGCAATCAACAGTGCGCGCCAACGCGCAATTCGATGCTGCGGCCACCTTGATCGCGATGAAGGATTGGGCCGGTGCGTCTGCCGCGCTGGAAGATTTCCGACAGCGCTTTCCTCAACACGCCTTGCAAGCCGACCTGGCCCCGAAACTGGCGCTGGCCTATACGGAGCAAGGCAACTGGTCCAAAGCCGCGAGCGAACTTGAACGGGTATCAGCCGGCAGCGCCGATCCGGCTGTGGCACGAGATGCCTTATGGCAAGCCGCCGAGCTGCATCACAAAGCAGGTGAACGCGCAGCCGCCACCAGGGCCTTCGAGCGCCACCTGGCACTCAGCCTCGCCATGCGCCCCACCCCCTTGCTGCCGACCATGGAGGCACGCGCCCGCCTCATCCAACTGGCCAAAGAAGACGGCAACGCCAAACGCGAACTTGCACTGCAAAAGGACATCTACCAGGCCGACCTCAACGGCGGCGCTGCCCGAACCGAGCGAACACGTTACCTGGGCGCAGTGGCTGCACTGGCACTGGCCGAACCCGTGGCCAAGGCCTACAGAGACGTGCCCCTGGTCGAACCCCTGCAAAAGCAGCTCAAGCTCAAGAAGGCCAGGATGGAAGACGCGCTCAAGGCCTACGCGCTGGCGGCCGAACCCGGTGTGGCTGACGTGAGTACGGCGGCCACGTTCCACATCGCTTCGCTGTACCGGGACTTTGGCAAGGCCATGCTGGCCTCTCAACGCCCCAAGAAGCTGACCGCCGTTGAGCTGGAGCAATACAACGTGATGCTGGAAGAGCAGGCCTTCCCCTTCGAAGAAAAGGCCAGCGAACTACATGAGGTCAACGCAAGCCGAGCAGCCTCAGGGCTGTATGACGAATGGGTGCAGCGCAGCTTTGAAGCCCTGCGCGAGATGCTGCCAGTGCGTTATGGCAAGAAGGAACGCGGCGAAGGCGTGGAAGCCGCGCTCGGACTACCTCCCACGCGCTTGAAGGAAGCGGCAGCCCTGCAAGAGCAGGCGACACAGCAGCGGCCTGCGCAAGCTGCGCGCTTCAATCAGTTGGGCGTTGTCTACCGCCAAATGGGCCAGTTCGACAAGGCCCGAGCAGCCTATGAACAGGCCATCTCGCTCGATGCCACTTATGCACCGGCCGTGCTGAACCTGGGCATCCTGTCTGACCTGTACATGGGTGAAGCGGGACGCGCCCTCAGCTTGTATGAACGCTATATGGCCCTCACGCCCAGCGGCGATGCCACGGTGACCAAGTGGATCACCGAGATCAAGAAGCGCAAACCTGCGGCCGCCGCCTCCGTACCGAAGGAAGCATCATGAAGCATCCAGCCCTCTTGATGATCAGCACGGTTTTGCTGCTCGGCAGCCTGCATGCACAAGCGCAAGACCGCGCCAACATCGACCCCGCCACGATCCTGGGCAACCGCGAACTGCCCAAGGTGCTCTACATCGTGCCCTGGAAGAAGCCTGTACCGGGGGACCTGACGGGCAGACCACTCGTCAGCGTGGTTGATGAAGCACTGGCACCGATCGACCGCGATGTTTTTCGCCGCCAGTTGCAATACCGGTCACAACAACAAGCACAACAAGCCAAGTCGGCCGAAGGCGCAACCCCTGCCACGTCGCCTTGAGTCACCCACACCTGCCCCATCTGTCATTGGAGATCCGAGTCATGAATGCTTTCGAAACCGCCGTCAAGTTTTTCCAGGATTGCGGCCTGTTCATCTACCCCAGCGTGCTGATCATGGCGCTGGGCGTGGCCATTGCCGTTGAACGCTTCATCTACCTCTCGCGCGCCCGCAGCGACAACAGCAAGGTCTGGTCGAAGGTGCTACCCCTGCTGCAAAAGGGTCAGTTCAAGGAGGTGATGATGCTCACGTCCAACTCCGATGCCGCCGTGAGCAAGATCGTGCACCATGGCCTGGAGCGCATGCAAAGCCCGGGTCGCCGTGAAGACTTCGACGCCGCCATGGAAGAAGGCATGATGGAAATCGTGCCCCGCCTGGAAAAGCGCACCCACTACATCGCGACCTTCGCCAACGTGATCACGCTGGTGGGCCTGCTGGGCACCATCATCGGCCTGATCAAGGGCTTCACGGCTGTGGCGCAGGTCAACCCGGCCGAGAAGTCCGAGATGCTGTCGGCCAGTATCTCGATCGCCATGAACAACACGGCTTTTGCGCTGATGGTGGCGATTCCCTTCCTGCTGATCCACGCCTTCCTGCAATCGAAGACCAGCGAGATCATCGATGGCCTGGAAGCCGCCAAGATGAGCTTTCTCAATGTGGTGACGCGCATCCGCGCCGAACAACAGCAAGCCTCGGGGCGCTGAGATGGCCGGCCGATCCAGAAGGCGGCGCCAGACAGCGGCGCATCTTGAAATCACTGCCTTCATCAACCTGATTGTGGTTCTGGTGCCCTTCCTGTTGTCGACAGCGGTGTTCTCGCGCCTGGCTGTGATTGATCTGAGTCTGCCTGCCCAGAATTCTGGCGTGGCCCAGCTCAAGGTCAATGAACTGCAGCTCGAAATCGTGATCCAGCCGGAAGCCCTGGAAGTGGGCGACCGAGTCGGTGGCCTGATCGAACGCATCCCCAACAAAGCCGCGGCACCCGATGTGTCCGCCTTGTCCAGGCTGGTGCAACAGATCAAGACCAAGTTCCCGGAGAAGCAGGATGCGACCGTGCTGGCACAGCCCAACACGCCTTACGACACGCTGGTGCAGGTGATGGACGCGGTGCGCGCCGGGCATGTGGTGCAAGGCAACAAGATCGTACGCGGCGAGCTCTTTCCCAACATCTCGATTGGTGATGCACCGATCGCCACACGCTAAAGAGGGGCCATGACACTCACCCCGAGACAACGGCGCGCAGAGCGGCGTGCACGGCACGGCAATGCGGTGGACATGAACCTCGTGTCCCTCATTGACGTGTTCACCATCCTCATTTTCTTCCTGCTTTCCAACTCGGGCGGCGTGGAAACACTGGCCAGTCCCAAATCGGTGAAGCTGCCCATGTCGGAGGCGCAGACCTCGCCGCATGAAACCGTCGTGATCACCGTCAATGCCACCGACATCCTGGTCGATGGCCGCAAGATCGCCTCCGTGGCCGATGTGATCGACAGCAAGGAAGACTTGATCGCCCCCTTGAAGGCTGACCTGGACACCGTGGCCAGCCACGAAGTCATCCGCCAGGAGAATGCGGCGCAAGCCCGACGCCTGACCATCATGGGCGACAAAGACATTCCCTACCGGCTGCTGCGCAAGATCATGGCCACCAGTGCCAGCGCCAACTATGCCGACGTGTCCTTCGCGGTACGACAAAGGAGCGCATCGTGAGCAGCGCCGCCTTGGTGTCCTTTCGCACATCCGCACTGGCCTGGGCCGACTCGGCTGAGGACGAGCGGCTGTTCAAGCGCGTGACCAGTGCGGTGCTGATCATCACAGCGATCCTGTGCCTGATTGTCTTGCTCTCGCCAGCAGCCAAACCCGATCAGGCGCAAACCGCTACCCTGCCTGCGCCAATGGCCAAGCTGCTGCTCACGCACACGCCGCCGCCCATCCCGGCCAAGCCGCTGCCAGTTCCTGAGGCTCAGGCAGAAGCCAAAGCCGATACCACGCCTGCAAAGATCAGCAAGCCTGTGCCCGTGAAAGCGGAGCCTCGCCGTCCCGTGGCCCACCTGCGGGACGAGGTCAGCAAGACCGCACCACCGGTACCAGAAGCCCGTGCACCGATGGAGAACAAGGCGGCTGGTGAAGTGGAGGCCGCACGCCGCAAGGTAGCGGGCATCGGCCTGCTCGCGGCCAAGGACGACATCGCACAAGTGCGTGGCGCGCCGGTGGCCGTGCAACTCAACACCAGCATCAAGCAAGGTGCGGGCGTAGGCAATGGCACAGGGCCCGGCGTGGGCTCAGGCAATCAGGCAGGCCTGCCTGCTCGCGCAATGATCACGGCCAACGCAGGCGGTGGCAGTGGCGGCATCAATACCAGCGGCTACAGCCGCAACACCGGAGGCGGTGGGCTGGCTGGCCGTGCCACCACGCTGGTAGAAGGTGCGGCCGCAGGTGGCGGAGGCGGCGGCTTGGGCGGCAGCGGGGTACGAGGCCGCGGCAACGATGCAGGCGCCGCCAGCGCAGGCAATGGGGCAGGCGGTACGCTCAAGCGCGGCAGCAGTGGCAAGGCGTCCCGTTCGATCGAAGACATCAAACTGGTATTCGAACGCAACAAGGGCGCGATCTACGCGATCTACAACCGTGCCCTGCGCGAAGACCCCTCGCTGCAAGGCAAGGTCGTGGTCGAACTCAAGATTGCGCCCACTGGCGAGGTGATGGGCTGCCGCGTTGTGTCCAGTGAACTGCACACGCCGGAGTTGGAAGCCAAGCTGCTGGCCCGCATCCGTCAGTTTGATTTTGGCGCCAAGGATGTCGACCAGATGGTGGTGACCTGGCCGGTGGACTTCCTGCCATCCTGAACATCTGGCCAGCGGTACAAGCCCGCTGGCCGGCTCATGTGATCAAGGGCTGATCAACAAAGGCTCATTGGGCTTGAGCGTGAAGGCCGCGGTATACGAACCCAGGCTGGTCACCACACCTGCCGTATCCGTCACGGTCTTGGAGGCCCAGGTCGATGGGGCCGTCACTGTCTGTGCACTGGCTGCTGTCGTCCACACCAGGTAGCGCTTGGCACCCAGCGAGGTGGTGAACTTGAAGATGTAGATGTCCGGCGTGGTCATCTTGTAGGCACTGCTCAACTTGGCGTTCTTCAACCATGCAGCGGCCTTGGCAAAGCCAGCACCCATTGGTTGCAGCGGCATATAAGGTGTGCAGTAATCAGGCCCCGTGTTTGCGCAATTGATGCCGGGATCGGCACGCTGCACAAGCCCCTCCCACGTCGGGCCCCAGCCTTCCATGAAGAAGTAGTCCACGTTGCTCACGCTGTTGGCCCATTGCACCGCCAGCGAACGAGACTCCACACCGCGCAGCACGCTGTCGCTGGGGGCATAGTTGGCCGGGCACAGCACGCCATAGTCACCACAACTGGCACCCGTTTCCGTGTTCCAGATAGGCAACTTCAAGCCATAAGCCTGCATCATCAACTTGGCGTTGGCGATGCCCGCTGGCACATCGGCTTCAATCGTGACGGGGCTGATGTACTGGTGCACATTGAAGATATCGAGATTGACACCGGCACCTGCACGCAGATACTGATCCATCCAGATGTCGCCCACGGCTGGGCCGATCAGGCGCAACTTGTAGGTATCGGCAGGGTCAACCTCCTTGAGCGCCTGTTTGGCCACAGCCGTCATGCTGGCCAGCTTGGCAGGACTGCCAGCGAAGAAGCCTGCCCAGCCCGGTTCATTCCAGATCTCGTAATACTGGATCTTGCCCAGATAGCGCTGGGCCGTGGCTTTCACGTAAGCCTTGAAATCAGCGTCATTGGTAGGCGGTGCACACACGCCCGTTCCATACGCACACCCCGTTTGATTGGGATTGCTGGAAGCCCAAGCGGGTGTCTGCCCCAAGGTATAGATGATGCTGCCACTGCTGTTGTGGCTGCGGAAGTAGTTGACGCGGTAGTCAACCTGACTCCAGTTCCAATGTGAAGGATCCGGGTCATTGGTGGGCTGAATGGCAAACCAGTAACTGCTGTCCGTGCCCCACAGGCGGAGCACCTCTTGAGACAGGGCTGGCCACGCATTGTGGGATCCCAACTCATTGACATGCAGGCCGAACATTTTGGTGTCCATCAGCAAAGGCACTGTGCTGGTGGCTGCGCTGACATCCGAACCCGGATTCAAGGGGTCGGCATTCATGATCTCGACCTTGACGTTGTCCACGTAGATCGGCAGGCCGGCTTTCCGCGGGAACAGACGCAAGGTGCGGGTGTCAGCCTGAACGGCACCACCTGCCGAACCTGTGTACACGCCCTTCATCTCCACATCGACATAGGCCTTGTTGGCCGGGATGTCGAAGGTACGCGCCATGGCCGCGTAGTCCCAGGAGGTCTTGCCCATCATCGCAACCTGTACGGCGTTGGCGTTACCCGGCGTGGTGCCCAAACGCATGCTGATGCGATAACGTGCGTTCAGGACAAAGGGCAAAGGCAGGATGTACTGGATGCCCGTGCCATCACTGGCCAGCTTTTGTGGCACAAACTTCAAGGCCTTGTCCGTAGACGTGGATGACACCCATGGTGGCGTCACGCGTGCCCACTGCGTTGCATCGACCGCGCAGTCCGTATTGGCGGCATCGATGCAGTAACTGATGTTGTACCACTTGGAAGGTACCGCCCAGCCGAAGTAATCGCCATCAACGGCGCCGGACTCCTGATAGGTCTTGTTGTAGACCGAGGTCTTGACCACTGACGGGTCATAAACTGGTGCGGTATTACTGAGCGCAACGGTCGCGGCCTGGGCGGCCACTGACGTGGCCAGCAGGGTCAGCATGGCCACACGGGCTTGCACTGATTTGTGCATGACATCTCCCTCAATTGATGAATGGATAAATCCATCGCCCCGACATGGGGCACAGGCAGCTTAGGGAGATGCCGCTTTGATTTGTTAGCGCGTGTTAATCGACCAAGGGCGAACGGTTGTTGGATTTACATATTCGAACAATGAATGACAGTGCACTGTGACAGTAGGATTGGGCTCATCCGCAACGCGCCCACTACACATGATCCTGGAAATCGCCCAACTGCAAATCAAGCTCGGTCAGGCTCAAGCCTTTGAGGCCGCCTTTGACACGGCCCAGCACATCATCGCGGCCATGTCAGGCTATCTGGGGCATGAGCTTCAAAAGTGCATCGAGCAAGATCACCACTACATGCTGCTGGTGAAATGGCGTTCGGTGGAAGACCACCAGATTGGCTTTCGCCAATCGGCGCAGTATCAAGAGTGGCGCAAATTGCTGCACCACTTCTACGATCCATTCCCCACCGTGCTGCACTACGAGGCGCTTGCCCCACGGTAAGCACCAAGTTCATCGTTGATCACAGGCGAACATCAGGCGGCGGCAGCCCCCCAGGTGGTTGGGCTGGCCTCTTGCGGCGCAATGGGTGTCAAACGGCAGGGTGTGCGCTTGAGATACGGGATAGCGGTGTAGGGATCCCGCTCGGCGATATCCGTCAACTCGTTGATGCGAATGCCATGCCGCACCAGCTCGCCCGTTTGCGGGTCCGGGTACTCCAGCCCGAAACCGTTCGGGATATGCAGGTGCCCGGTCATCGTGCCCTGGTCAATCCGAACCGGTCCGTCCACATGCCCCCTGCGGGTCTCCAGTCGAACCATGTCGCCATTCTTCAGGCTCAGACGTGTCGCATCTGCCGGGCTGATGATGATGGGGCAATGCGGTCCCTTGCCTTTGCGCCAGCTCGGATCGCGCAAGATGGTATTGGCGTTCCAGCCCGTGCGCATGCCCCCATTGAGCATCATGGGATAGTCTGCATCGGCACGCGGCGCCTCTTTCGACAACTGGCTGATGTGTGCAAGCCATTGATGATGCGGCAGGTGGATCTTGCGATCGGAATGCAGCAGGTTGTCCTTCAGATTGCTGGCACGCATGGCCTCGATCGGCCCCACCAGCACCCCTTCCGGATGGGCGAGCATGGTCTTGAACAGGTGATGACCCAGTTTGAAAGGGTTGTGCATGCCTCGTGTCTCTGGCAAGGCCACGTGCAACACCTTCTTTCTGAACAGGGCTTGATTGAGGCACAGCAGCCAGACCATGGTCGCGTCCGGCGCAGGCAGGTGCTTGCCCAATGAGTCGTACATGGTATGCACGATGCGCCCTGCAATTGGCAAAACGCCACCACCCCTCACAGCTGCGCTCATACCCACAGCAGCCATGTACAAAGGCGCCCCTACGCCATGCCAGCGCGGATGCACAGCGTACTTGGCCAGCCAGGACACCAGCTTGGGCACCTTGGGAACCAAGCCCATGGCGCGCGCCAGACGCTGATAGATCTCGACCTCGGGCAAGGCTTCGCCTTGCGCCTTCAGGATAGGCGGCACGAGTTGAGGTGTGACCTCTTCATGCGGGAACATGGAGTAGTTCCACTTCTCGAATGAAGGCCTCGCAGGCAGCACATAGTCAGCCACGCGGGCCGTTTCAGTCATTGACGGCTCGATGACAACCAGCAGCTCCAGCTTCTGGAAGGCCTCGCGGAAGGCATTGGAATCTGCGTAGCTGACCAAGGGATTGGCGCCATCCACGATCAACGCGCGGATGCGCGCCGGATGCGATGTCTCAATGTCTTCCGGCATGGTGTTGGGCGGGAACACGCCAATCGGCAGCAAGCACTGCACGGCTTCAACGCCCGACACCAAGGTCTTGGCCGGCTTGACCACATCGGGCACGCGGAAGCCGAACTGTTCCAGAAAAGCACTGCCGCCGCCTTCAGGCTTGCAGACATGGCCCGCGATGACGAGCAGGCTGTGAATCAGATAAGACGTCAAGGTTGACTGGTACGAGTGTTCCAGCCCCGTGTCGTAGTTGATCGTGCCGCGTTTGGATGCCGCAAACTCACGCGCGGTGGCCAGCAGATCATCGTGCGGCACCCCGCACCAATCGGCCATCTGCCTGGCGTCAATAGCACGGAACGGCTCAGCGAACGCTGCATAGTCCTTGACGTATTGCGCAACGAAGGCCTTGTTGTGCAACTGCTCCTGAACGATCACGGCCACCATGCCCATCAGGAAATACACATCGCGCCCTGGCTGAATGGCGATGTGCCGATCAGCCCGCTTGGCCACCTCGGATACGCGCGGGTCAATGACCACCAACTTGCGTTGTGGATCAGTAGCCAGGCGTTTGAACACCTCGGTGGCATTGCGCCCCCGATTGCTGATGAGCGGATTGGCACCCATGCTGATGATGTAGTCGGCATGCTCCTCATCCGAGTACATGTAGACGTTCGAGCGCACACCAAACATGTGACGCCACACCATGGGGTGCTGCGTCTTTTCCTGCGCCAGGGCCGTGTACATGGTTGGCGACTTGATCGCGAACATGAACGGCAAGCTGCCAAAGCCAGCGATGTGGCTGCCCTGCCCACCAATGCCCGTCAAGGCGATGGATCGGCTGGGGTGCTTGCTGCGGATGCCATTGAGTTTGGCGGCGATCTCGGTGATGGCCTGATCCCAGCTGATACGCTGGAAAGAACCATCTGCCTGACGCTTCATCGGATGCTGCACCCGCTGCGCGTGGTGCGCAAACAGGTTGATGGCCTGCGCCTTGTTGCAGGTATAGCCCTGCGTATTGGGTGCCGTCTCGTCGCCCCGCACGGCCACGATCTGGTTGTCCTTGACATCAACGCGTAGCCCACAGGTGTGCGAGCACAAGGGGCACATCGTGGGCACGTTGATGGCATGCCCAGAAGGGTTGACGGCTGCCTGGGGAAATTCAGAACTCATGCACTGCACCTGCTACACGAAAGGGGATCCATTCGTCTGGAGACGAACTTTAGCCACCCAGAACAGGCTGACAAGCAATGATTTCTAATGCCGCGTCAATGGGCGCTTAAGCATGACGAACGGTCAGAAACCCGGCAACCGAGCGGGGGCGTAAAGTGCACTCTGAAAATCCGGTACGTATTCGTACTTCAGCATTTTGCCCAGGTCCAGTGACCTGATCAGATCCGACAGCGCCCCCTTGCCCAACTGGAGTGAGACCATGCTGGCATCGGTACTGGATCCATGCTGCAACTGGCGTGCCACGGCATACCCTTGTGTCAACCTGCCTTGATGATCGGTGTTGGTAAAGCTGTTGGTCACCAGTTCGACTTCGGCAGACACCTTGTCCAGCTTTCTGGTGTCGATGCGCAGGTCCATCTCGCCAGTCTGTGCGTTCTTGATCTCGTAGCTAAGGGCATCACGACTGTCGTTCACAGCGATTTGCGTCAACCACTTGGGCAGGTTGTAGCCCACCACACCTCTGACGCGAGCAAGTTCCGTGTCCACCGGCAACTTGAGCACGTAGCCCCAGAAGTCCTTGGACAGGGACTGCCCCATGAGGCTGATCGGCCCCATGTTCCAGCTGCCCGGTTTGTTGGTCACGATCGAGATGGCCACTTCGTTGTAGCTGTCGTTGTCGCAGTAGTGGTAGGTGTAAGCCGTTACAGCCACCACACCACGGCCCGGCCAGATCTGCAAGGGCTGAACCACTTTCATCACATCTGCCGGCATCAAGGCTCTCAGCCGGTCGATGTCTGCTGTGTAGATGGCAGAGACCCTGCTGGTCTTGTAATAGAAGTTCGGCGAGTAGGACTCGAAGCCGATGTCCACCTTTTCCTTCTTCAGTTGCTTGAACCAACTCAGATCGACATCGGGCGCCTCAGATGCGATGACAGAAAGCGGTGGATTAGAGCGGTAGCGGTCATACAGCCCGCCCTGCACCACCGGCACCTTGTTGCCCGCGATATCGATCAACACCGATTCCTTGGCATTCGTTGCCGCCTGCACCTGCGCCATCAACGGGGTGGTACCCATGCCCAGGATGAAACCTGCGGCAAAAATCACACTCTTGCTATTCATCGTGCCATACCTTCAAAGTTCATAGAGTCTTGCGTGCCAACACCTGTGCACGAGAAAATCCTAAGATTCAACTCAACTTGAATGTCAACTGCTTCTTGCAAACGCGGGCGCTTGACCTTCAAGTTCAGTTCAAGGTTAGAGTGAGTGGAACCTGCAGCCTTGGAGGCACCATGAAGATTGGCGAACTGGCAAAGCGAACGGGCTTGCCTGCATCCACCATCCGGTTCTACGAGTCAAAAGGCCTACTCAATGGCGTGGCGCGCCAGGCCAACGGATACCGGGCCTACCCTCCTGAAGCCGTGGCCTTGCTGTCCATCATCACCAATGCCCAGCAGACGGGCTTCAGCCTGGATGAGATCAAACAGGCGCTGCCTCAAGACATCACGGATTGGCAACACGGCCCGCTCATCGAACTGCTCACCAAGAAGGTCGAAGACATCGAGGCCATGGAGCGCCGCCTGGCCCACAACAAAGGGCTGCTGATCACGCTCATCAATCTGATCCAGGGCAAACCGCAAGACATGGATTGCCGGGACAACGCGCGCAGGGTCATGGCGCAGATGGGGCTGTCTACCGGCGCGCCTAAAACAGTCAAAGCCAGGAAAGCTTGACATTCAAGTCAACTTGAAACTTAGAGTTGATGCAGCCGGACAGCTTGTCCGGTTCCTGCAAGACAAAAGGAGTTGCCATGCAAACCATATTGGGCGCGAACGGCCAGATCGCCGAAGAACTGGCCCGTGAACTGAAGCGCCAGTACACGGATGATCTGCGGCTGGTAAGCCGCACCCCGCGCAAGGTGAATGCATCCGATACGGTGATGCCTGCCAACCTGCTCGATGCCCGGCAAACCGCCGAGGCGGTCAAGGGCAGCAGCATCGTCTATTTCACTGCGGGCCTGCCACCCAGCACCGCGCTGTGGGAGGCCCAGTTTCCTCAGATGCTGAAGAATGCACTGGATGCCACTCGGGCTGCAGGCGCCAGCTTTGCCTACTTCGACAACACCTACATGTACCCGCAGCACGATCAACTGCTGACGGAAGACACACCGTTTGCACCTCATGGGCGCAAGGGCCAGGTTCGAGCGGAAATGGCTCGCATGGTGCTGGATGAAATGAAGCGAGGCGAGATCCCTGTGCTGATCGGTCGAGCGCCCGAGTTCTACGGCCCAGGCAAGACACAGAGCTTCACGAATGCACTCGTCATCGACAAGCTCAAGGCAGGGCAAAAACCTCGTGTGCCGCTGCGTGACGACACATGGCGAACCTTGATCTGGACACCCGATGCAAGCCGCGCGCTGGCAGCGCTTGGCAATGCACCAGACGCATATGGCCAGACCTGGCACCTGCCCTGCTGCGATGAGCGCCCCACCTACAAGGCGTTTGTGGCGATGGCCGCTCAGGCATTCGAGCAACCATCGCGCTATTCGGTCATCCCGAAACTGGGCTTTCAGATCGCCGGTATGTTCTCCGAACAAGTCCGGGAGATACAGGAACTGCTACCCAGGTACGCCTGCGACAACCTGTTTGACTCCAGCAAGTTCAAACAAAGGTTCCCTGAGTTCAAAGTCACAACCTATCAGGAGGGACTTGATCTCATCAGGCAAGAGTGGATGAGCCGCGATCAGCGCGCAGCCTGATACAGCGCCGCACCAGCAACCATCGGATCACCCGTGCGCTCGTAAGCCTCAACCCACGCATCGTAGTTGTGGATGGCTTCTTGCTGCCAAGGGTGAAAGCCTGGCTTGAAGTAGGCCAGCAAGCTGCCCAGATGGCTGGAGATGATGCCCTTGTAGCCGAACAGCCACCAGCGACACTTGACCATCATCCACATGCGTTGACCAAATGAAAAGCCATCGTTCTTGAGCAGGCGATTGGTGAAACGCAGCGTCAGGTAGCTCAAGAACACGATGACGTGGAGCATGGCCACGCTGCGCTTGAAGTAGCCCACCTTGGCCACCTTCTGCATCACGTCGTAGGCCACGGCCTTGTGTTCCATCTCTTCCACGGCATGCCAGGCCATCATGGCGCGCAGCTTCGGGTCCGCATCGGACATGGTCTTCTTCTCGACGAAGAAGATCTCAGCCAGCATGGCCGTGAAGTGCTCGAAGGCCGATGTCAACGCCAGGTTGTACTCTTTGGAGAAGTGCTTGGAATGGAACTCATTGTTGCCGTTGATGAAGTCAACGATGGCGTCAATATCCAGGCCCTGCTCACGCAAGCGTTGGTTGTACTTGGAGTGCACGATGCCATGCTGCCCTTCCTGGCGAATGAATGTCTTGACCTCGGCCAGCAACTGGGGATCTCTGGTCTGCTCACGGAAGGCACGCACGCAAGAGATGAAGTAGCGCTCGCCATCTGGAAAGGCGGCTTGCAAGGCATCGATCAGGCG
>NZ_SCTN01000584.1 GCF_004297345.1 Aquabacterium sp.
CCGCCCGGAGCGAACGCTGCAGCGCAGCAAAGGAAGTTCAACGTCTTCCGCCAGGAGTACAACGAAGTACGGCCGCACGAGGCGTTCCCCCCGCGTCAGAATAGTTGTCGCCTCCATAGACGAACCCAGGGGGCGGCGATGAAGGACGGACTTGGCTCGATACGGACAGACATTCAAGGACAGAGCGGTGGCGCGGTTGCTGCCGCCGGAGAGCGCAGCGATCGACGTGGTTGCGCGAGACATCGGGATCGGGACGGACACCTTGGAGCGCTGGCGAGAGGATGCGCGGTCCAGGCCCGCCCGAGGGCGGGCCTGGACCGCGGCCGGCCGGCTTGAGGCGGTGGTCACCACGGCGGCGATGAACGAGGCCGACAAGAGCGCATGGTGTCGCTCGCACGGCGCGTACCCCGAGGAACTGGCCAAGTGGCGTGCGAGCGCCACGACCGCGCTGGCCGCGCCCGAGGAACTGCGGGCCAGCCCGCAGGCCACGCGGCACGATCGCAAGCGCATCAAGGAACTCGAGCGCGAGTTGCTGCGCAAGGACCGCGCGCTGGCCGAGACGGCGGCGCTGCTGGTGCTGTCAAAAAAAGTGCAGGCGATCTTCAACAAGGGAGAGGACGAATGATCGGCCTCGAGGATCGCCAACACCTGTCCCAAGACATCGGCGTTGCACATGCCGCTGGCGCACGGCTGCACCTGGCCTGCGAGGTCGCCGGCATCGACCTGCGCACCCTGCAGCGCTGGAAGGCCCACGAAGGCCTCACAGCGGGCGATGGCAGGCCGCAGGCGGTGCGCCTGCGGCCCAGCCATGCCCTGAGCAGTGCCGAGCGCGCCGAGCTCGTCCGCGTGGCCAACGAGCCGCGCTTCGCAGCGGTGCCACCAGCGCGCATCGTGCCCATGCTGGCCGACGGCGGCGTGTACCTGGCCAGCGAGTCCACCTTCAGCCGCGTGCTGCGCGATGAGGGGCAGGCAGCGCACCGCGGTCGCGCCAAGGAGCCCCGTGCCGTGCGAGCGCCGACCACCCACGTGGCCACCGCGCCGCGACAGGTGTGGTGCTGGGACATGACCTACCTGCCGGCCACGGTGATCGGCATGTGGTTCCACCTGTACCTGATCCTGGACCTGTACAGCCGCAAGATCGTGGGCTGGGAAGTGCACGCCACGGACGACAGCGTGCATGCGGCACACCTGGTGCGCCGCACGGCGCTGGCCGAAGGCATCGCCACGATGCTGAGCAAACCCGTGCTGCACGGCGACAACGGCTCCACGCTCAAGGCCACCACGGTGCTGGCGATGCTGTACTGGCTGGGCGTCAAGCCGTCGTACTCGCGGCCTCGCGTGAGCGATGACAACGCCTACGCCGAGTCGCTGTTCCGCACCGCCAAGTACCGCCCCGAGTTCCCGGCCAAGGGGTTCGCCGACCTCGACGCCGCTCGGACCTGGGCAGCTGAGTTCGTGCGCTGGTACAACGATGCGCACCGTCACAGCGGCATCCGCTACGTCACCCCTGGGCAGCGCCATTGCGGCCAGGATCACGCCATCCTCGCAGCTCGCCACGCGCTGTACCTCAAGGCCCGTGAGCGCAACCCAGCGCGCTGGTCAGGCGCGACACGCGACTGGACACCGACCGGCCCGGTCACCCTCAATCCCGAACGCGACTCGGTCATCACGGCGCACTCGACAGCAGACGATAGGCAGCCGCTGGCTGCATGAATGAGGCGACAACTACCTTGACGCGCGCCGGCCCCGGTTGTGCAATGTATTCATTGCATTACCCCGCTTGCTTGCGGCGGCGTGCTCGGCTTCACGCGCAGCGCCTGAAGCGTCCCATGTGATCTTCGATTCTCATGTGCCGCTCGTGCAGCCGCCCAAGCTTCATGACCCCGAAGTACACGTTCAGCAAGCCGTCGTCCACCACCTCCAAGCCCACGTGCTGCCCGACCAGGGCGCTGCTGACGTTGACCCACTGCTTGCGCCACCGGATCCCGCCGTTGGCGCTGACGTAGCGCACCTCAAAGCGGTCGGGGTAGACCATCTCCGGCAGCCGGCTGGGCATTGGCCGCGGTGAGCTCTGGTACACCTGCGCCGGCGTGCTCATCTCCAACGCCTCGTGCGGCCGTACTTCGTTGTACTCCTGGCGGAAGACGTTGAACTTCCTTTGCTGCGCTGCAGCGTTCGCTCCGGGCGGCTTGGTGGCCTCGGCCTTCAGGGTCCTGTGCATCCGCTCGTGGCGACCGTTTTGCTGCGGCTTGCCGGGCTCGCTGAGCTCGGGAAGAATCCCCAGCCGCAGCCACCACACCGACAGCTGGCTGAGCCTGCCCAGCGTGGCCGCCGCGAACGGACAACCGTTGTCGGTCTTGATCCGCCGAGGTAGTCCGTGCTCGTTGAACAGCCTGACGAAGACCGCCTTGGTGGGCTCCAGCAGCGTCCCCGTCAGGCCCTTGCACGCCAGCAAGTAGCGGCTGTAGTTGTCGGTCACCGTCAGTGGGTAGCTGTAGCTCGCGTCGCCCAGCCGGAACTGGCCTTTGAAGTCCGCGCTCCAGCTGTCGTTGGGGCAACTCACCACGCTGCTGGGCCGCCCAGGATGTCCGATGGCCCGCCGCCTGGGCTTGGCCGTGATCAGCCCGTTGCGCCTGAGCATGTCGCACACCGTGGACTCGTGCGGCAGCCTCAGTGCTGGCTGCTGCAGCCCCACCTGGTGCAGCAGCTTGCGCGCACCCCAGGTCGGGTGCAGCGCTCGCATCTGCATCAGCACCTGCTCCACCTCCAGGGGCGTCTTGTTGGCAATCACCCTGGCCGAATGGCTGCGATCCAGCACCCAGTCCGGGCCCTCCTTGAGGTACCGCTCGATCCACTTGTAGCCGCTCTTGCGGCTGATCCCGTACAGTGCACACAGGTCCACGACCGTGTGCGCCTTCCTCAGCCAGTCCGTGATGAACTGAATTCTCTGTTCCATGGCGTTGACATCTTTCCAGGGCATCGGGTCTCTCCTTGTGGAGACCAATCGTCCCTTTATGTGTCACCCATCCGCCCAGAGAAATCTGTCACCCATCCGCCCCGGTCGTACCGTGGCGCCGCCTAACCCGTCGCTCAAGCGGACACGCAACGGCATGTCACGCATGGCCTTCATTTCATTCTGGGCCATGCGCGCCACGCCGCTGCGTGCCGCTTAGCTCCAACGTTAGGCCCCACACAAAATGCCCTTCGTGCGCACGCGTGCTGCAACTCCAGACGATCTGGCGCTCACCTATGCCATCACCGAAGACGCGATGCGCGGCTACGTGGAACAGACCTGGGGCAAGTGGGACGAGGAAGAACAACTTCAGAAGCATCGAGCGAACTTCACGCCCGAGACGTGCAGGATCATCCTGGTCGAAGGCGAAGTAGCTGGGTTGTTTGTAGTTGAGAATTTTCCATCTCACGTATGGCTGGTGAAGCTCTACCTTTTGGCAGCGTACAGAGGTCAGGGCATCGGCTCAACGGTGCTTCAAACCGTTCAAGAAGATGCAAGAGTTCAGGGCAAGCCTGTCACACTTCGAGTGCTCAGAGTGAACAATCGAGCGCAAGCATTGTATGCAAGGCACGGCTTCAAGGTCACCGAAGAAACTGCGGAGCGTCTGCACATGGCAAGTGGGGCCTAACCCTTCGCTCAACCGGACCCGCAACAGCAGGCCAGCCTGCCCGCGCGGCGCCGTGCCTTATTCTGCGCCGCACGGGCAGGCTGCCCTGCTGCTGCGGGCCGGTTAGCTCAAACGTTAGGCGTCGCAAGAAGACACTTCCGCTACTCCATGAGCATCGAATACAAACTCCAATTCACTGTTCCCGGCGACTACGATCC
>NZ_SCTN01000019.1 GCF_004297345.1 Aquabacterium sp.
GTGATGTTGCGGATGCAGTTGCCCGAGGTCTGGATGCCGTGCATGTTGACTTCGGCCAGCAGGTCCATCACGTCGGCGCTCTTGGCCAGCGGGATCCAGTTGTACTGAACGTTCTGGCGTGTCGTGAAGTGGGCGTAGCCGCGGTCGTACTCGCGAGCGATCTTGGCCAGTTGGCGGATCTGCTTGCTGGACATTTCGCCGTAAGGCACGGCCACGCGCAGCATCGGCGCATGGCGCTGCACATACCAGCCGTTTTGCAGGCGCAGCGGACGGAACTCGTCATCGCCCAGCTTGCCAGCCAGGTTGCGTTCCAGCTGGTCGCGGAACTGAGCCGCACGCTGGCGGACGAACTGTTTGTCAAATTCGGTGTACTGATACATGGCAAGTCTCCTGCACTCAAGCAGGGTGTCGATGTGTCAAATCTGCCTGGCACGTCACCCTGGAAGGTGAACTGTGCGGCGGCCGTTCTAGTTGTGGATCAAGCGGTCAGCAAAACCTTCTTGGCAGCGAGGACCAGGCAGGCGCAAAGCGCAAAACGCGTGATTGTCTCAGGCAAATGCTTGGTCAGCTTGGCCGATACCCAGATTGCGGGGATGGAGCCTATCAGCAACTCCACCAGCAGTGCCCAATTGACGTTACCGAGCGACGCATGCCCGATGCCGGCGACGATGGTCAGCGGTACGGCGTGGGCGATGTCGCTGCCCACCAGGCGCTTCATGTCCAGGCGAGGGTAGAGCAGCAAAATCATGGTCGCACCCAGGGCACCCGCGCCAATCGAGCTCAGGGACACCAACACGCCCAGGATGGCGCCGCACAGCACGGTCAAGGGGCCGCGACGCTCACGGGTGATCCAGCGCTCCAGCCAGATGCCAACCTTGTGCCACACGGGGCGAAACGCCACGGTCACGGCGGTCAGCAGCAGGGCAATGCCCAGCGCATACGCCAGGGCGCTGTCGCCACTTTTGTGGATGCCGAACTGGTGCATGGCGACCATCGTGAGGACCGTGGCCGGCATGCTGCCGAGCAACAATTTCTTCACGATGTGGTAGTCCACGTGCCCCTCGCGATGGTGTGCCACCGAGCCAGACACCTTGGTGAAACCGGCGAACCACAGGTCGGTACCAATAGCCACCGCTTTTTCGAGACCGAAGACCGAAATCAGCAATGGGGTCATCAAGGAGCCGCCGCCAACGCCTGTCAGCCCCACAATCGAGCCCACGCCAGCCCCGGCGGCAATCGCTGTCCAATCGAAATTCATTAAACGCTTCAGCTTTCTGACCACGCCTACCAGCAGCCAATGCATGGAGGACAGTTTGAAGGAGGTTGAAATGTAGAAAACTTTTATATAAATGAGAAGAACAGTTTTGGAAGTTGTTTATTCTTTTATGGAATATAGGCCGCTGAAAAGGCTTTCCCTGGTTGGTGCAGCGTTGGTTTTGAGCGCTTGCGGCGTTCTCCAGGAGCCTGTTGTGCCCCCGCTCGCCCCTGCGCCGGTGGCGGTTGTGCCAAAGCCGGCACCCAGGCCTCCCCGAATTGGCTTGGCATTGGGGGGCGGTGCCGCACGCGGTTTTGCCCACATCGGGGTGTTGCAAGTGCTGGAAGAGCAGGGCATCAAGCCCGATCTCGTCGTAGGCACATCGGCCGGTAGTGTGGTGGCGGCGCTTTACGCCTCAGGCAAGACGCCCGCCGAGCTGACCACGATGGCCATGACGCTGGATGAATCCACCATCACCGATTGGGTGTTTCCTGGACGGTCCATCCTCAAGGGTGAAGCGCTGGCGAAGTTCGTGCGCAACTTGACGGCAGGCAAGCAGATCGAGAACATGCGTCTGCCATTGGGCATCGTTGCGGCGGACCTGCAAAGCGGTCAGCCTATTCTGTTTCGCCGCGGTGATCCGGGCATGGCCGTGCGGGCATCCAGCTCCGTGCCCGGTGTGTTCGAGCCCGTCAAGATCGGTGGCCGTGAGTACATTGACGGTGGTGCCGTTTCGCCTATTCCGGTTCGGTACGCCAAGCAGATGGGCGCGGATGTCGTGATCGCCGTGGATATCTCCGCGATTCCAGAAGGTCAGCCGACCAAAGGCGCAGTCGATATCCTGCTGCAAACCTTCAACATCATGGGGCACGCCATCAGCCAGTTTGAATTGCAAGATGCCGATGTCGTGATGCGTCCCAAGCTGGAGGGTATCGGCAGTGCCGAGTTCAGCGCGCGCCGCCTGTCCATTCTGGCTGGGCGTGAAGCAGCGCTGATGGTCATGCCTCAGTTGAAGGAGCGCATCGCTGCCAAGACGCGTTGACGGCAACGTGCGGACGCGGAGGTGGACGTCGCCTCAGCGAGGCGTGCCGAACGGTGCCCCTGTCAGCTTGAAGCCTTCCTTGATGGCGCGCTTGGTGAACCAGCCGGTGTTCATTTCCAGCACGAAGCGCACCGGCTTGGTCGAGCAATGCGGATCCAGCGTTTGCGGCTTCATCTCGTCCACATTCACGACGGTGCCATCGTCCGCCACGAAGGCCACGGCCAGAGGGATCAGCGTGTTCTTCATCCAGAAGCACTGCTTGCCCGGGCGATCAAAGATGAAGATCATGCCGTCGTTGCCACCCATGCTGGTGCGGAACATCAGGCCAATCTCTTGTTCCTGGGGCGTCTGCGCGACTTCAGCCTTGATGTTGTGCATGCCGGCGCCCAGTTGCACCGTGGGCAGGTGCTGGGCGCGGTCCTGGGCCCAGGCGCCTGTCGAGACGCATGTTGCGGCGACGCACAAGCCGATCGCGCCAAATGCGGCCTTCAAAGCTGGAATGCCGGCAACTTGAAACACAATCCGAGACATTGCGTTGATCCTTGTTGGGGTAAACCCGTAAATTTCCGTGTAGATTGCCAACCGGTGGTGCATCAGGCGCCATCAAGGTCAGCCAAAGTGGCAGCCCGACTGTATCAGCGAGCCCGATGACATCCGTTCTTTCCAATCCGATCAATCCGCCAGCGCCCGCCCTGGAGCCCCTGACGTCTGCGCAGGTGGCAGGTCTGGACGACCCGGAACTGTTGTCCCAGTGCATCGTCGAGATGCCGACGGGCAGCAGCATGCGTCGAATCGGCCTGGGCCTGTCGGGCATGTACTGCGCGGCGTGTTCCATCACGATCGAAGACGCGATCTTGCGCGTACCTGGCGTGAAGGAAGTTCAGGTTCAGGCGGCTTCTCAGCGTGCCCGCATCCTGCTGGATCCCGCTCGCACCAAGTTGTCGGACATCGTGAACGCCGTGCAGCGTGCTGGCTATCGGGCCTGGCCCGATGCGGCCGCCCGCGCTGGCAACGAACGCCTGCTGGAGCGCCGCAAGCTGCTCTGGCGCCTGTCCGTGGCCGCTTTTTGCATGATGCAGATCATGATGGTCACGACCATGCAGTACGTGGCCGGGCCGCAGGCCATTCCCAAGGACCTCTGGAATCTGATGAACTGGGCTGGCTGGGTACTGAGCCTGCCTGTCATGTTCTTCTCATGTGGGCCGTTCTTCTCCGGTGCCTGGCGTGCTGCACGGCAGGGCCACATCGCGATGGACACGCCTGTGGCCCTGGGCATTGCCGTCACCTTCATCACCAGCACGGCAGCCACATTCGGAGGCCAGGCCATCTTCGGGCACGAGGTTTACTTTGATTCTTTGACCATGTTCGTGACCTTCCTGCTGGGTGGGCGTTGGCTGGAAAGCAGGGCACGAGAGAGGGTCACGCAATCCCTGGAGTCTTTGCTGGTCAGGCTGCCCGAGGCGGTTGACCGCGTGATCGCCAACGGTGCCAGCCTGGCCGACATCACATCCGCCCAGACCGAGTCAATCGCGATCTCGTCGCTCAAGCACGGAGACCGCGTGCGCGTGGCCGTGGGGCAAGTCTTCCCCGCTGATGGGCAGATTCTGGCCGGCAAGACCGAGGTGGACGAGTCCATGCTGACGGGCGAGTCGCGCGCCATGCCCAGGCAGACAGGTCAGATGGTGGTGGCTGGCAGCATGAACTTGGGCGCGCCAGTCTGGATGACGGTCGAACGACTGGGGCCGGACACCCGCTACCAGCAGATTGTCTCCCTCGTTCAACAGGCGATGACTGAAAAGCCGGGCTGGATGCGGCAAGCCGACCGGATCGCCGGGCCCTTTCTCTGGGGCGTGCTTGTTTTGGCTGGGGGGGCGGCGATCGCATGGCAGTTCATTGACCCGACACGTTCGGTGTGGGTGGCGGTGTCCGTGCTGGTGGTGACCTGTCCCTGTGCGCTGTCGCTCGCGGCCCCTTCTGCCTTGTTGACGGCGGCTGGCGCCATGGCCAAGCAAGGTTTGCTCGTGCGCCGTCTGGATGCGCTGGAGGCGCTTGCGCACGTTGATCGCATTTACTTCGATAAAACCGGCACGCTCACCGAGGGCGAGTTGCGCGTGGTTGGGCTGGTGACGGCGTCGTCCAGGCACGACGTGTCTGCAGGCCTGTCTGCGCAAGAAGCTGAACGCTGGCAGATGGCGGCCGCATTGGCATCGCATTCCCAGCATCCTTTGTCCAGATCGCTGGTGAAAGCGGCGCAGGATGCCGGCGGTTGGCCGGGGCAGTCCTGGCTGGATGTCCGAGAGCACGCAGGCAAGGGTGTCGAGGCGCGCGATCAAAGCGGGCAGATCTTGCGTCTGGGTTCTCGCCACTGGGTTCTGGAGGGCGCGCAGCAAGCCGACGACCAATGGAGTGCGGCCCTGGTGGATGCGCGAGTCTGGCTGGGTGCACGCACGGAGCAGGGGGAATTGGTCCCGCTCAGCCTGTCGGGCTTTGTGTTTGACGAGACGTTCCGTCCCGAGGCCGGGCCTGCCATTCAGCGTCTGGCTGAACTGGGTTGCCAATCCGCCCTGTTGTCAGGCGACCAGGAAAGTCGGGTAGTTGCTGCAGCGCAACATTTGAGTTCGCATGGCGAAATCACGGTAGCCAGGGCGCATGCCACGCCGGAAGACAAGCTTCAAGTGATCGCCGAGGCTCAGGCCCAGGGGCATCGCGTGACGGTGGTGGGCGATGGGATCAACGATGCCCCCGTGCTGGCCAAAGCCGATGTGTCGATCGCACTTGACCAGGGCGCGGCTCTGGCGCAATCTCAGGCGGATTTGATCGTGCTTGGTGGGCGCTTGCTCGGGGTGCCGCTGGCTGTGGAAACTGCGCGACGTGCCATGCGCATCGTCAAGCAAAACCTGGCCTGGGCGGCCATCTACAACCTCAGTTGCATCCCGCTGGCCTTGATGGGCTTGCTGCCCCCTTGGTTGGCGGGGCTTGGGATGGCAGTCAGTTCGCTGGGCGTGGTCATGAATGCGCTTAGACTCGGCGCCTTCCGCTCGTGAGGCGGATTCAAACGCATATGGAAATCCTCTACGTCCTCATTCCCGTGTCCGTGTTGCTCGTGCTGGCGATCCTGGCTGTGCTCGGATGGGCCGTCAACAGCGGGCAGTTTGAGGATATCGAACAAGAAGGGCTGCGCATTCTGCAGCCCGAAGGGCAAACAGATGGGGCCAACGTTGAGCCTCATCAAGAATAGCTAGAGGTTTGCCCTCACAATTCAGTCTGTAACAAAGGAGAAAAAGAGATGGCAACCACCCACTCTGCCACGTACAACGATACGGTTGTCCGGCAGTTCGCCATTGCCGCCGTCCTATGGGGCGTCGTTGGTATGGCTGTCGGCGTTCTTATCGCGTCGCAACTGGCATGGCCCGAATTGAATTTCGGGATTCCCTGGCTGACCTATGGTCGCCTTCGTCCCCTTCACACCAATGCGGTGATCTTTGCGTTCGGCGGTTGTGCCCTGTTCGCAACGTCTTACCACGTGGTGCAACGTACTTGCCAGACGCGCCTGTTCGCAGGCCCCCTGGCATCTTTCACGTTCTGGGGTTGGCAACTGGTGATCCTGCTGGCCGCTTTGTCGCTGCCCATGGGTTTCACTACAGGCAAGGAATACGCCGAGCTTGAATGGCCCATTGACATCCTGATCACGCTGGTCTGGGTGGCTTACGCCGTTGTGTTCTTCGGTACCGTCGGTACCCGCAAGATCCGTCACATCTACGTGGCCAACTGGTTCTACGGTGCCTTCATCATCGCCGTGGCCCTGCTGCACATCGTCAACAGCGCTGAAATCCCCGTGATGTCCGCTGGCATCCTGACACCCAAGTCCTACTCGGCTTACGCCGGTGTGCAGGACGCGATGGTGCAATGGTGGTACGGCCACAATGCGGTGGGCTTCTTCCTGACCGCAGGCTTCCTGGGCATGATGTATTACTACATCCCCAAGCAAGCTGGCATGCCCGTGTACTCGTATCGCCTGTCGATCGTGCACTTCTGGGCCCTGATCTTCACCTACATGTGGGCGGGTCCTCACCACCTGCACTACACCGCACTGCCTGACTGGAC
>NZ_SCTN01000195.1 GCF_004297345.1 Aquabacterium sp.
TCGGCCCCAAGTCCTCGTTTGCTCCGATCCTCATGCCGGTGGTCAGCGAGTTCTGCCGACGCTATCCCGCCATACGGCCCGAGATTCAACTGGATGACGGCAAGAGCAACTGGGTGCTCGACCGGGTGGATGTGGGCTTTCGCATTGGTACGGCTACCGACGAAGGCGTCATCGCGAGGCGCTTGTTCCCCATTCAACTCATCATCTGCGCTGCGCCGGCCTACCTTGAGCAACACGGTGTGCCCAGGACACTGGCCGAGTTGCAGTCACATCGATGCAGTGCCTTTCGACATCCAGCCACGGGGCAGGTACTGCCTTGGCATCTCCACGTGGATGGGCAGTTGGTGCACCGGCATGTATCGCCCACCTTGTCCACCAACGATACCGAGCTGGAGGTTCAAGCCGTCCTGGCCGGGCAAGTCATCGGGCAACTGGCCAATCTGTCTGCTGCGAGCCATGTTCGCGAAGGGCGGCTGGTGCCCCTGCTGATCGAGCACATGACGGACCACATAGGAATGCATGTGTACTACGGCAGCCGTGAGGCTCAACCCAAGCGGGTACGAGCCTTCATTGATCTGGCCATCGAGATGCTGCTGGAACCGCCTCAGTATGTGTTGACGAGCAAGGAACTGCACGCAGCCAGTTCGGCTTGGGCGCGCCGACGACCGAAACCAGCCCGGTGACCGAGGAGGGATCAACCAATTGATCTGAGCCAGAGGCTACGACAGCTTCGGACACATCAACGCACGTTGTGCGTTGATGGGCTGATTGCTGCTTAGGGTTGGTAATGTGAGTTCCTAGTTCACGAGAGCAGCCGCTGACCTGTGCGCCACGTTGGGTCCCGACGGTCCCATACTCGATTTCTGCTGAAGGTCCGGTCCCATAGGTGCAGCAGTCACTCAGCCAGCGAATGGTCCAACGACCGGTGCTTCAGGCAGCTGTCGCTGGTCCGCCAAAACTCAGCGGCAGCACCCAGCCTCAAGCGGACTTCGGGCTGGACCGCAGCAACGGCTGTAGGCAGATCCTTCTAATAGAAATGGCCCCGCCCTACTCGAGCTGATTACAAATCAATGCAGCGTTCATGAACGTCCAGAGGCAAACGCAACACATCGGACTGCCTACCCATCAATCACAACGGGATTCTGAGTTGCGTTGCAAATGAATCGCAACGTTGACGGCATTTTGAAATTGCAACAATTTTCCATTCAAAAGTACTGCCATTAGCTAGATATTTTGAATCACAACAGCAGACCACTACTACCTGTTCACGCAATTTACGGTAGTTGAGAAGGTGTTGCATTTCCCATTGCCATGAGGAGCGCCATGCTACTGGCCAGCGGTCTGCCCTTGTTCCATGCGTGCGGGCACTACCTGAGGAACAGATGTTGCGTTATGCCTTCATGCAGGGTATGGTGAACCTTTCAACTGGAGCGCAGCCATGCCAGACTCCGGCGCCCAGCTTGCCAGCCTTGGTGAAAGTCTCACGGCATTGGTCCGCGCCGTGCAGCCGACAGTTAAAAGGCAAGGCTGCGTTCTTTATTTTGATTACCTCGGTTTGACGAGGTTTGCCGCAAGGGACGTTCAGGCCCTTACGCGTTGCGCGAGCAGCATGGTGGACAGTGGCTTGAGCAATGCCCAGCGTGGGCATGGGGTGCTATTCTTGACCGTGCATGCACGGCCTTTGTCGATAGACAAGGCGCTTGTCACGGTGCGACTGGCCTACACGCTGATGTCGGGTGAGCGGAATCTGGACAGGTTGTCATCCATGTCCACACGATCAGCTTCGTTGGCTCATCACGAATGCCTGAAAATGCCGGGCATGGACAGGCCGGAGTTGCTGAACTCGTTCAGCCCAAGCGCCGAGCCAGCATGCGTCCAGTACCTGTCGCCCAAAGAAGGCGCTGTCATTGAGTTGCGGCTATCGCTTCCGCATGGGAGCGCGGACACGGAGCCCTCCTTTCTGGCCGAGCTCGCAACCACTTCTGCATGGCTGATAGGCGCATCGTCTGAAAACGGCATCCTGCTGGCGGAGCGACTTCAACGAGATGGCTGGTTGGTGCGTCAGTTTGCCGATATCGACGAAGCATTGGGCTTCTGGCGATCCAGCGATAGCCGACTTGAGCCAGCGCTGGTTGTCGCCATCGATCAAAGCACAACCGGCCTGGATACCTTGTCCGTGGCACGCCGCGCATGGTCATCGCAATGCAGGGTCGTTTATGGCGTCCACGCAGAACCCGGCATTCAGCGTGCATGCCCTGGGGTAGAGCTTCGAAAGCTTCCTTTTAGTCCTGCTGATTTACGAGAGCTCAAGGACATCGCATCAGCACTGGAGGCAGTTCGTAAAGCACAGTCAGGCCCCAAAAATCGGGGAGAGTCACTTCTGCGCCCAATTGCACTCGTGGTGGACGATAGCCCGGTCAACAGGATCCTGGCAGCGGAAATGCTGCAGATTTTGGGTTATGACTGCGACACGGCCAACAATGGCGAAGAAGCTGTCGAATACGTGGAGCGATATCGTCCTGATGTCATCCTGATGGATCTGGAGATGCCGGTCATGGATGGCATGGAGGCGACCGAAAGGATCCGCCGCTATGAGATGCATGGGGCTGGCAGGCATGTCCCCATCCCCATCATCGCGAGCACGGCCAGAGACGAGCAGGATGTGTCGAGCTCCTGGCGGGCCATCGGCATGAGCGCGTTTGTTCCGAAGCCGCTGATGATGGACAGATTGGCCACTGCCTTGTCCGCCAATCTGGCCACGGGCAAATGGTGACGTCAGTTCACCCCTTGCCGCGCGCCAGCCTGTCCAACTGAAACCGCTTGCTCAGCACGCGGTCCAGCGTGCGGACTGGCAGCCACTGCTTGAGGAAAGGCAGCAAGCTGCTTTTCTCGCCAATCCGGATCACTGGCGGGCATGTTGGTCGTTTCAATTGATCCACCAGCAGCCCAGCAAATACCTCGGCTGGCATGGCCTTGCTTTGGCTTTCATTGGCACGTGCCATGACGCCTTCGCGTATCGCCTGGTACGGCGAGTCAGGTGCCAGGTTGACCTGGTTGGCGGCGCTGTCGCCAAACGATGACTGGATGCCGCCTGGCTGCACGGTGAACACGCGGATGCCCAGTGGCGCCAGTTCCATGCGCAAGGCATCCGTCATCGAATTGAACGCCGCCTTGCTGGCGCAATACGGGCCGGCAAACGGTGTAGTCATCACACCTGACACGCTGCTGATGTTCACGACCATGCCGCTGCCACGCGCGATCATGGCAGGTACCACGGCGCGGGTCAGCGCCATGGGTGCAAACAGGTTGACGTCGAACTGCCTTTGCCATTCGCTGTCGGGCACATCGATCAACGGGCCCATGGCGCCGTAACCGGCGTTGTTGACCAGCACGCCCGCGTGAAGCCCCTTTGCTCGCAGTTGTTCGATGACGCTGGCAATGGCCTCCTTGCTGGTGACATCCAGAGCCATTGTCATGATGCCTTCGGCCTGCAGATCACGCATCGTGTCGGGCCGCCGCGCAGTGGCACACACCTGCAGCCCGCGTTGGTGGAACGCTCTGGCCAGGGCCTTGCCAATGCCAGAGCCACATCCCGTGATCAGCACGACTTCGTTGGAGGAAAGCTTCATGGTTCAGTTCTCGCTGGAAGAAGCCTTTTTCAAGGCGCGAAGGATGGCGATTTGTTGTTGGTCGCGCTGGGTGCCCAATTGGTCGATGGTCTGGCTGCCGTAAGCCTGCTCGACGTCTTTTGCCAGGGCCTTTTGCGTGGCTGCCGACAGGAAGACCGGCCTCAATCGGGTATGCAGCCACAGCAGTTGCAGCCCGTTCGCAAATTGCTGGAAGAAAGCCCGAACGCCACCTTGCCCGCCGCCCAGATGTGCGGACAGAAACGGGCCGCCTGTGGCCCAGCGCAAGCCTAGGGACTGCGTCACCGCCACATCAAGGTCTTCAGCCGACACCACGCCCTGCTTGACCAGCGCCACGGACTCGCGAATCACCGCGGCCTGGATGCGGTTGGCGACGAAGCCGGGAATTTCCTTGCGCAACACGACGACGCGCTTGCCCAGTGATTCATAGAAGGCTTTGGCACGCCGAGTTGATGCGCTCGACGTCTTGCTGCCAGGTACCACTTCAACCAACGGGATGAGATGTGGCGGATTGAATGGGTGCCCCACAAGCATACGTTGCGGGCTTTGCATGGCCTTGGACTGCATGGAGGCGGTCATGCCGGAACTGGATGACAGCAACAGCGTTTCAGCGCTGCAGTGCTTCTCGACATCGGCCCACAGGCGCTGCTTGAAAGCCAGCCGCTCCGGGCCGCATTCCTGTACGACGTCCGCGCCCTTCACCGCTTTGGCCAGGTCAGATTCGAACGACAGTCCGCGTGAATTCGGATCCAGCGTCAGGCCCAGTTCGGTCATGAAAGGCTGGATGCGCCGCAGTTCCGTGCGAACACGCGCTTCGGCGTCCAGGGCCAGGTCGTGCAGGCAGACGGTGTGCCCGTGCGCCAGAAAAAGCGCTGTCCAGGACGCGCCAATCAGCCCGCCGCCAATCACGGTGATGTTCATTGGGGTCATGCTTGAAGGTGTTGAATCGATCTGCGTGCTCGTCAGGTTAACGAGGTCCGGCAGTCTACAACTGACGATATATGTCGTCAAATTGGGCGCAGCAGATACATCCCCAGGTATCCATTCCCTTGGTAAGCTCCCGCCCTCGACAGTTCTGGAGTACCTCGATGAGCGATTTCACCCCCGTCGCCGGCCTGATCGGCGGGGCATTGATCGGCGCCTCTGCCGTGATCTTGCTGGCCTGTACCGGCAGGTTGGCTGGCATCAGCAACATCGCCCATGGTGTGGTGGATGGCATGCTGCGTGGCAAGTGGATGGAATCCGGCTGGCGATTGACCTTTCTGCTGGGCATGATCCTGAGCACCTGGGCGTATTTCAAATGGTCTGGCTCAGTGGTGAATGCGCGCCAGCACTTTCCATCGGGCCTGCTCGTGCTGGGTGGCTTGCTCGTTGGGTGCGGCACTTCCATGGGCAATGGCTGTACCAGCGGCCATGGTGTTTGCGGGCTGGGGCGCATGTCCATGCGCTCTCTGGTCGCCACCCTGTGCTTCATGGGCACAGGCGGGCTCACCGTGTTCGTGATGCGTCACGTGGTACAGGGCTGAGGGGGCGGCCATGTTGAGATGGATGACATGCCTGTTTGCGGGTGCCCTCTTCGGCCTGGGTCTGGCCATTGCGCAGATGACCAACCCCTTGAAGGTTCAGAACTTCCTGGATGTGGCCGGGCGCTGGGATCCCAGCCTGGCCTTTGTGATGGGCTCGGCTGTGATCATCACCTTGGCCGGCTTTCGTCTTGTGCTCAGGCGCAAGGCCCCTTTGCTGGGCGAGCGTTTTCATCTGCCCACGCTGGTACACATCGATCGCCAACTGGTGCTGGGTTCTGCGCTGTTCGGGATCGGCTGGGGGCTGACTGGCTACTGCCCGGGCCCTGCCCTGGCTACTTTGCTGTCTGGCAACGAGGAGGTCTATCTCTTCGTGCCAGCCATGCTGCTTGGTGGGTTTTTGCACAGAACGTTCACACGCCGGGCTTGAGCGCCCTTCCTCACGTATGCTTGGCCTATGTCTTCTCAGCCTGAGATCAGAGGTCACATGCAAGCACGTTCATTTCTGGCGCCCTTGATCGCCCTGGTCTGCGCTGCGCTGGTGCCGCAAGCCCATGCAGGCAAGACCCTGGATGCCGTCAAACAGCGTGGTCAGCTGCAGTGCGGCGTGAGTACCGGCGTGGCGGGCTTCTCTGCGCCAGATGCCAAAGGCAAATGGTTCGGCTTTGACGTGGACTTCTGCCGCGCCGTGGCCGCCGCCGTGCTGGGCGACCCGGACAAGGTGGCCTACACCGCGCTCAACGCCCAGCAACGCTTCACGGCCTTGCAGTCTGGCCAGATCGACATCCTGTCTCGCAACACCTCGTGGACGCTCACCCGCGATGCCTCGCTGGGCCTGAACTTCACGGCCATCACCTACATCGACGGCCAGGGCTTTCTGGTGCCCAAGAAGCTCAAGGTCAGCAGCGCCAAGCAGTTGAAAAACGCGCAGGTCTGCGTGCAGGCCGGCACCACCACCGAGAAAAATCTGGCTGACTTCTCGCGCGCCAACAAACTGGGCATCAAGCCCGTGGTGTTCGACACCTACGAGGCCGGCTTCAAGGCCTTGTTCGCGGGCCGTTGCCAGGCCTACACGGCCGATTCATCGGCACTCGCCAGCATCCGCTCCAAGGAAGCCCCCAACCCCGATGACTACGTGGTGTTGCCCGAACTCATCTCCAAGGAGCCCCTCGGGCCCGCCGTGCGCCGCGGTGACGACGACTGGTTCGCCATCGTGAAGTGGACCATCTTTGCGCTTCAGGAAGCCGAGGAGTTGGGCATCACACAGGCGAACGCCGATCAGATGAAAGCGTCTGCGGACCCGGCCATTCAGCGCCTGATGGGAACGGGTGAAGACACGGGCAAGTTGCTGGGGCTGGACAAAGCCTGGGCCTACAAGGCCGTGAAGGCCGTCGGCAACTACGGCGAGATCTTCGAGCGCCATGTGGGCGGGCAATCTCCACTCAAGCTGCCGCGTGGCGCCAACCGCTTGTGGAACCAGGGCGGGCTGATCTATCCCCCACCCATCCGCTGATCTGCCAGACGCACCGCGATGCTGGACTTCCTGACCCAACCTGCCGGTTTTGACATCGGCGAGACGGGCCTGTTGCTGTATGACGCCGCACAGCCTCTGTGGCGCGCCATGCTGGTCGGGCTGGGCAACACCTTGCGCGTGTCCTTGCCGGCGTTGCTCATGGCTGTGGCGATCGGCCTGACCGTGGCATTGGGGCGCACATCACGCGTTGCTGGCTGGCGCGTCATGGCGGGCATCTATGTGGACATCATCCGCAACACGCCGCTGTTGCTGCAACTGTTGATGTGGTACTTCCTGCTCATCGAGTGGCTCCCCGACTCGACGCAGGCACTGGCGGTGCTACCCGGCATCTGGCTGAGCAAGGGTGGCCTGGCCTTTCCCTGGTTGGCGCCTGCGGATGACGGTGGAGCCTGGGCCTGGAGTTGGCCTCAGCAAGACACTTTCAACATCGTGGGCGGCGCAGCCGTGACACCCGAATACCTGGCGCTGGCGTTGGCGCTGAGCCTGTATACCGGCGCCTTTCTGGCGGAAGTGATTCGCGGCGGCATCGAGGCCGTGCCTGCGAGCCTGATGGAAGCTGCAGAGACCTTGGGCGCCACACGTTGGCAGCAGATCACGCGGGTCCTCTTGCCTCAGGCCTTGCGCACCATCGTGCCCGCGGCCACCAACCAGTTTCTCAACCTGATCAAGAACTCTTCATTGGCCGTGGCCGTGGGCTACCCGGATCTCGTCTCCGTCGGCAACACCGCCCTGAACCAGACTGGCCGGGTGACCGAGTGCGTACTGGTCATGATGTCGGTCTACCTGTTCATGTCTCTGCTGACCGCCGCCTTCATGAACTGGTTCAATGCGCGGCATGCCGTCAAGGGGCCGGTATGAGCGCTACGGTTCGCACTGATGCAATGAGCTGGCCTGCGCGCGTGTTGTCCACGTTGGCGATGCTGCTGGGTGCCTGGCTGGCGTGGCACTTGCTGGACTGGGCGGTGATCCACGCGGTGTTCCGCCCCGATGCGCAGGCCTGCCAGGCCTTGCAGCACCACGGCGCGTGCTGGGGCGTCGTTCCGGAAAAGCTGCGCCCTATCCTGCTCGGGCACTATCCGTTTGAACAACAGTGGCGGCCTGTCGCTGTGATGTGCGGTGAGCTGCTTTTGTGTGTGCTGGCATGGTGGACCGGATGGCGCGCTGTGGCTTCCGTCAAGGGCTTGCTGAGCTTGGTCGGCGCTGTGCTGGTCTCGATCTGCCTGATGCGTGGTGGCTTTGCTGGCTTGCCCCTGGTGCCCTTCGATGCATGGGGTGGCTTGCCCTTGACCTTGTGGTTGTTTTCCGTGAGCTGGCTGGTGTCCGTGCCGCTGGCCATCGGGCTGGCCCTGGCGCGTCGCTCCAAACGCGTCTGGTTGAAGTGGCCCGCTACGGCCGTCATCGAGGTGGTTCGTGGCGTGCCGCTGGTGACCTTGCTCTTCATGGCGGCCTTCATGTTGCCCGTGTTGATCCCGCAAGATCATCCTGTCCCGCTAGTTTGGCGCGCCACGCTGGCGCTGACCTTGTTCTCTGCCGTCTACATGGCCGAGGTGGTGCGCGGCGGTCTGCAGACGGTGACGCAGGATCAAAGCGAAGCCGCCGCCATCCTTGGCTTGACCTGGTGGCAGACGCAATGGAAGGTGGTGTTGCCACAAGCCTTGCGCGCCGTGTTGCCCGCCCTGGTCGGCCACGGCATCGGCTTGCTCAAGGACAGCTCACTGGTGATGGTGATCGGCTTGCACGAATTCACCGGCGGCCTGTCATTGAGCCTGGGTGGCGATTCTTTGTGGCGGCCTTACTACTTTGAAGCCTATCTGGCGGTCGGGCTGGTTTACGCCGCGATGTGCCTGGGCTTGTCTCGCATGGGCCGATCGCTGGAGCGCAGTTGGGCCAAGGGTTCGCATTGAGCTGCCCCGCAGATTTCTTGCCCGGAAACGAAAATGGCCCGTCACAAGGACGGGCCACTACACGCTGCTAAGCGCCGCAAGAAAAGGTATCGAGAAACCGCGTCAGACCTGGTCTTCAGCGCTTTCTTCCAGGTCGATATCGGGCGAGGCATCCACTTCACGGTCGTATGCCTGTTCGTCGCTGGCCACATGAGGGATCAGCGGCTTGTCCAGAGGACGGCAGACGCGGCTTTGCAGGCGGTTGAGGCGCTCCGAGCGCTCCATCGCTTCCAGCACAGCTTGCGGGTCCATCATCAGGGCAAACGGGTTGGCATACAGACTTTGCTTTTGCATAAGGGCCTCCGGGTGTGAGAGATGTCTTCGTGATGTGTTCACTGTAGGCATCTCGGACTGGAGGCGGTAGTCGCCGTACAACCAAACCTCCTGTCAGAAATTGTCTGACAAGGGTTTTCTGCGTGGTGTGGGCTAACCCTCAGTGCACCTTGACGAGCGAGAACAATTGCTCGAAGTTCTCGGAAGTTATGCGCCCAAGCTCATCCACGTCCATGCCCTTGAGCTCGGCCAGTTGCTTCGCAACGAGCGAGACATAGGCAGGCGAGTTGAGCTTGCCGCGGTGCGGTGCAGGCGCCAGATAAGGGCTGTCGGTTTCGATCAGGCAACGGTCAATGGGCACCATGCGGGCCACATCACGCAAATCAGCGGCGTTCTTGAACGTGAGGATGCCGGAGAAGGAGATGTGAAAGCCCATGTCCAGCGCGGCACGGGCCACCATCTCGCTTTCAGTGAAGCAATGGAAGACGCCGCGCACCTTGCCTTGACCTTCTTCCTTGAGGATGGCCAGGGTGTCCGCACTGGCTTCACGTGTGTGGATCACCAATGGCAAACCGGTTTGAATCGCGGCCTGGATGTGGACACGGAAACGATCGCGCTGCCATGCCATATCGGCGACGCTGCGTTCGCCCAGTCGGTAGTAATCGAGGCCGGTTTCGCCAATGCCGACCACGCGGGGCAAGGCAGCGCGGTCCAGCAGATCCTGCAGGGTGGGTTCCTGGATGCCTTCGTTATCGGGGTGCACACCGACCGTGGCCCAGAAGTTGTCGAAGCGCATGGCCAGCGCATGCACTTGCGGGAATTCTTCGAGGGTGGTGCTGATGCACAGCGCGCGGTCAACGCCGCTGGCGTGCATGTCCGCGCGGACCTGATCGATGGTCTCGGCGTATTGCGGGAAGTTGAGGTGGCAGTGCGTGTCAACAAACATGGCGGCAGCGTCGGGCAAACAAAAAAGCGGGTTTGACTGGAGTCAACCCGCTATTGTTGCCGCAAAGCGCTAGCCTGTGTTTTACAGGGTCTGCGTCGGCTTGCTGGAGGAAATATTGGTGCCCAGAATCTGCTCGATCTTCACGCGCAGCAAACGGGTCTTGTCATCACCTGGGAAGCGCACGCCCACGCCTTGTGTACGTCCGCCCGAGGCATTGGCCGGCGTGATCCAGGCAATCTTGCCTGCCACGGGATAGCGTTGGTTGTCCTCGGGGAGTGAGAGCAGGAGGTAGATGTCGTCGCCCAGGGTGTACTCACGTGTCGTGGGCACAAACAAACCGCCTTCGGTGAACGCGGGAATGTAGGCGGCGTAGAGCGCGCCCTTTTCTCGGAACACAAGCTGGATCACGCTGGGGCGCGTGCTTGCGGCAGCGGCGCCTGGCGCACCAAGTGGCGCACCCATCCGGCCTGGCCCGGAAGGCGCGAAGGCGGAAGGAAGGGCTGTAGTCTGGAACTCACTCATCGTGGACGAAGTGTAATCCCAGGCCTTTCCGAAAGACTGTGAATTTGCCCTCACCTTGCGCTGGGTTTACTTCTGGAAACACCCTTCTCCAGAAGTATCTCGGAGCGCCCCCTTAATCAGGCGGTGGGTTTTGCCCTGACGGGCCTTGGCCGCATCACGGCACGGGCCTGAAGCAGGAGCGCTTCAACCTTGAGGTTCTGGTTCCACGGGTGTTCGGCGTGGCGCGCGGTCTTGCGCAACTCCTGCGCCCAGGTGGTCAGCAGATGCAGATCGGTGGCGGCCGGCAAGCTGTTGGCCGGGAAGTAGCGCGGCGCAGCGCCTGCAGCCACGCAGGCCAGGTCTTGGCACACCTTCTGGAGCGTTTCAACCACCAGCGACAAAGGCCATTGCGTCAAAGCCGTCGCGGCGCCATTGAGCAAATCTTTGGGTATCTGTGGCCAATATCGGGCATCCAGGCCCAATTGGTGGCGATCTCGTGCGGTCAAAGGTTGGCCGCCCGCTGCATCGAGCAAGACTTTGGCATCCTCTGGTGACGCCCCATTGAGCTGGGTCTGCAACCATGGCACGGCCACGTCTGGCGTCGGCAAAGGCAAACGCCAGGCCTGGCAACGGCTGCGCACGGTGGGCAGCAGTTCATCCAGCGTGGCACCGCTCAGCACGAACCGAACCTGGCCGGGTGGCTCTTCCAGGGTCTTGAGCAAGGTGTTGGCCGAAATGAGGTTCATGCGCTCGGCGGGGTGCACCAGCACCACCTTGGCTCGCCCGCGCGAGGCTGTGTTCTGCGAGAACTGCACAACGGCTCGAATGGCATCGACCTTGATCTCCTGGCTGAGCTTCTTGGTCTTGCCTGACGATTTCTCGCTGCCGCCATCGCCCTCTTCGGCGCCGGATTGCCAGCCGAGGCTGGCTTGCAAGGCTTCGGGCAGGATCACCATCAAGTCCGGATGGGAGCCCGCATCGATCAGGCGGCAGCTCGCGCATCGGCCACAGGCGGGCGCGTAACCCTGCCCTGCCGGCTTGCTTTCGCACAGCCAGGATCTGGCCAGCGCCAAGGCAAATTCAAATTGCCCGACACCTTCCGGGCCGTGCAGCAGCGCGGCATGGCTGCTCAGTTGGGCCAAGGCGGCTTCAAGCGGCTTTTCCAGCCAGGGCCACAGGGCTGCGCGTGCTTCGCTCACAGCAAGCCTTTCTGGCTCAGGATGGTTTGAATCTGCGCGGCCACATCGGCCTGGGGCTGGTCGGCGTGGATCACGGCGAATCGCGCTGGTTGCGCCTGCTGGCGGGCCAGATAAGCCGCACGGACGCGCTCGAAGAAGGCCTGATCCTGCGCTTCGAAACGATCGGGCTGTCGGGCCGCGCTCAAGCGTGCCGCTGCAATGGCCGGATCCAGGTCAAACAGCAAGGTCAGATCGGGCTGCAAGCCGTCTTGAACCCAGGATTCCAGCGTGCCCAGCACGGTCTGGTCAAAACCCCGGCCACCGCCTTGGTAAGCGAACGTGGCATCGGTGAAGCGATCGCACAGCACCCAGGCGCCACGGGCCAAGGCCGGCTCGATCACGGTCTGGATGTGGTCGCGGCGGGCGGCAAACACCAGCAAGGCTTCGGTCAGCGGGTCCATCGCGTCATGCAGGAACAGGCCGCGCAGCTTTTCGGCCAAAGGCGTGCCACCGGGTTCACGGGTGCGTACCACCTCGTGCCCGGCTTGTTTCCAGGCTTGCTCCAGTGCATCCAGGTGCGTGGTCTTGCCGGCTCCGTCGATGCCCTCGAAGGTGATGAATCGGCCCTTGGTGATGCTCATGGACTCTTTCCGGGGTTGCGCTGTCCGCGCTGGTATTGGTTGACTGCCCGATTATGCTCAGCCAATGTGGTGCTGAAGGCACTGCTGCCATCACCTCTGGCCACGAAATACAGCGCTTTGGTGTCAGCGGGCCTCACGGCGGCCAGCAAGGCAGCCTTGCCAGGCATGGCAATCGGGGTGGGCGGCAGGCCCGTGCGGGTGTAGCTGTTGAAGGGCGTATCCGTCTGCAAATGAATCTTGCGCAGATTGCCGTCGAACTGATCACCCAGCCCGTAGATCACGCTGGGGTCGGTCTGCAAGGGCATGCCGATGCGAAGGCGGTTGTTGAACACGCCGGCGATCATGGGGCGATCCGACTCACGCCCGGTCTCCTTTTCGACGATGGACGCCAGTGTCAAGGCCTCCTGGGGCGTCTTGACCGAGATATTGGCCTGTCGCTGGGCCCAGGCCGCATCCAGCTGCTTTTGCATGGCATGCAGCGCGCGCTTCATCACGGCCAGATCCGTGCCGCCTTTGGCGTAGGAGTAGGTGTCAGGGAAAAAATGCCCTTCGGCAGGTATGCCGGGCTCGCCCAGTTGTGCCATGACCTCGGCGTCTGTCAGGCCAGCTGTCACCTGCTTGAGGCCGTCGGCCTGGGCCAGTTCAGCCCTGAAGCGTTTGAAGGTCCAGCCATCGATCAGCTTGACCACGGACAGGCGCTCGTCGCCGCGCACCATCATGCGCAGCAGATCGCGTGGCGTGGCGCCTTGGCTGAGTTCGTAGCTGCCCGCGCGAATCTGCCTGGATTGGCCGGAAAGCTTGAACCACTCGTAGAGCATCCAGGGCGATGCGTCCACGCCAGCCTCAACCCACTCGCGCGCTATATCGCGTGGCGTGGCGCCCGACTCGACAGACAACTCGATGGATGGGCTCGCCAGGTGAAGCGGCTGATTCAGCCACCAGTAGGTCGCGCCGCCCAGGGACAAAGCCAGCACGACGAGCAGGCCCAGCAAGGTGCTCAGTGCGCCGCCGCGTACGCCGGCCTTTTGCCGTACGGAGAAAGTGGGATACACCCGGTGTGATTTCTGATGCATGACGGGCGTGATGATAATGACGCCCATGAGCTCGATTCAACTTCCAGACCCAACTTCGTGGGGCGGTGCCCTGCTTTTGTCCGATCTGGGCATCATTCAGGCCGAAGGCCCGGATGCGGCCAACTTCCTGCATGGGCAGTTCAGCCAGGACGTGAACGGCCAGACTGCCCAGGAGGCGCGCCTGGCGGCCTATTGCTCCGCCAAGGGGCGCATGCTGGCAAGCCTGCTGAATCTGCGGCCCCAAGCCGAACAAGTACTGATGCTGACGGACAGCCAGGTGCTGCCGGGCCTGCTCAAGCGCCTGTCTATGTTCGTGATGCGATCCAAGCTCAAGCTTTCCGATGCCAGTGCATCACTGGCTGTGGTGGGCATGCTGGGCGCACCGGCGGCTGCGCGCTTGGGCGAAGCGTCGGGTGTGGCGGCCTGGGGCGTTCAACCCTTCCTGGGTGGTTGGCTGATTGGCCTGCCGGCTGTACTGGGCGCCCAGCGTTGGTACTGGGTTGGCGCACAAGCTGATGCGCAGGCCCTGGTGGCGGCCCTGCCGAGCCTGGAGGCCGGCGCCTGGCAGTGGCTGGATGTGATGAGCGGCATCCCCCGCATCGAGGCCAGCACGGTCGATCAGTTCGTGCCTCAGATGATCAATTTCGAGTTGATCGGCGGTGTGAACTTCAAGAAGGGCTGCTATCCGGGCCAGGAGGTGGTCGCGCGCAGCCAGTACCGCGGCACGACCAAGCGTCGCGCCCTGGTGGCGCACGGTGGGGCGCCCTTGAGCCCGGGGCAGGAAGTATTCAACCTGGCCGACCCAGGGCAACCTGCTGGTCTGGTGATCAACAGCGGCTCGGTCAACGGCACGCACAGCGCATTGGTCGAATTGAAGCTGAGTGCCTTGGGCAGCGAGTTGCGCGCGGGCGCTGTGGACGGGCCGGCGCTGACCTTGGGTTCCCTGCCCTACGAATTGCCGCAGGCTGAAGAAGCCGCTTGAGCGTCAATTCCTTAACGCTACAAGGCCGCGTTTCTGCGGCCTTGTTACCTGGCAGCACATTGCGGCGCAGCATCATGGGTTACGCTGCCTTTCAGTGACGAGTTCGACATGACCGAGACGCCCAGATCGCTGTATGTGTACTACCGCGTACCTGTTGAACATCAACAGGC
>NZ_SCTN01000196.1 GCF_004297345.1 Aquabacterium sp.
CGCTGGCGTAGCCACGGGTGTCATTGCCCACCACCGAACTGGTGGGCACCACACCTTGCATGGCAGGTAATTGCTGCAGCAACTCGGTGGTGGTGCGGGCGCCGGAGCGGTCGATCTCGGCGCGCCGGATCACGATCACAGGCAAGGCCGTTTCGGCGTCGATGCGGCGCAATGCCGTGCCAGTGATCTGCACGGCAGGCAAACGATCGGCATCGCTCTCAGGCTCGGAAACGGAACGCAATGGCGCAGTCTGGGCGAGCGCCGCTGCGGCCATGGAGGCACACAACAGGGCAACGGCCCATGCCACCGCCTGGTGTGGGCAGGATCGGTTCACGGGCAGGCTTTCTGGGCAATTCAGCTAACCTGCAAGTTTAGGCGCTGCCCAGGATGTGCCCAAGCCTGACGCGGCCTTCAGCTTAGGGGGTCACGCCTGGTCCAGGAAATCACCCAGCTCGACCTGCCAGCCAGCCAACTCATCAGCCGTGATCTGCAGCCACGCCAGCGCCGCTTCGCAATAGGTCTTCCAGTCGGCGTCGGGCTCCAGGCCTTCGTGCTCGCGCATCAGGTGATCGGCAATGAGGCCAGCGGCCAGCAGGTTGTGGATGTCGCTGTCGATGCGGCTTTCGCCCAGGCTGCCCAGGTCGTGGTGCAGGCGGATCGAGGCGATCACCAGGGGGTGCATGCGCCAGGCACGCGCCACCAGGGCGCCGACCACGGCATGATCGGTCTTGTGATTCGCGTTTTCGGTGGCCACGAAAGAGCGATCCTTGCGGGCCATGGCTTCGACCAGGGTGCCCGTGTAGCCCTTGCAGCTTTGCACCATCACAGCCATGCCCACGTGGCAGAACAGGCCATAGGTATAGGCAATGTCAGGCGACATGCCGGGCAGCTTCTGCGCCAGATAAGCCAGGGCGGTAGCACGCTTGCCGGCACGTTCCCAGAAACGGGCCAGATGCGGGCTGTTGACCTTGATGGCCCGTTGCGCCAGAAAGCCAGTCATCACGGCGGCAGTCTGGTCCAGGCCCAGGCGGTTCAGGGCCTGGCCGATGGTCTGCACCGGCTGGCCGGCGGCATACAGAGGGCTGTTGGCTGCCTTCAGCAGCGCCAGGGACATGCCCACATCGCTGGAGGCAATCCGCGACACCTCGTTGAGATCAGGCTCCGTCTCGGCCAGTGCCGTCTGCAGGCGCGCCAGCAGTTCCGGGTAGGGCGGAAAGACGATGTTCTGCATCGGCCCGCTCTTGCGGAGCTGATCCAGTACCTCGATGACGGAAGTGGCAAAGGCGCTCAGCTTGGCTTGGCTGTCTTTGGCCGGCGCGGCGGTCGCTGTGGGTGTGGCTGTGGCGGTATCAGTCATGCAGGGCGATGGGCAACGACACGAAGGTGAACCGTCATCATCGTCTACCGGCGCCCGAACTGAACGCCAGCGCCGCACCCCGCCGTGAGCTTCGGCACACTTTCATCCGCTCGATGGAGGCAGCACGCCCCCGCCCCGGATCAACCCAGCATGCGGGCGATCAAGGCGCCTTTGTATTGCTCGCCCAGGGGAATGCGCACATGCAGCGGGCTGCCTGGTGCCACCTCGATGGCCTCGCCGTCCATATTGCGCATGGCCGCCAGTTTCACGATCTGGTTGCCGGCCGGGTGGATGACCTCGATGGTGTCGCCCACGGCAAACTTGTTCTTGACCTCGACCTCGGCCCAGCCGTCTTCGATGCCACGCACTTCGGCCACGAACTTGCTGCGCTGGAATTCGGAGTGGCCCGTGATGTAGTTCTGGTAATCCTGCGCGGGGCGGCGCTCCAGGAAGCCGCTGGTGTAGCCACGGTTGGCCATGCCTTCGAGCTGCAACAGCAGATCCGGGTTGAAGGGCTTGCCGGCCACGGCATCGTTGATGGCCTGGCGATAAACCTGGGCCACGCGCGCCACGTAGTACAGCGACTTGGTGCGGCCTTCCACTTTCAGCGAATCCACGCCGATGGCAGCCAGACGGGCCACGTGCTCCACGGCGCGCAGGTCCTTGGAGTTCATGATGTAGGTGCCGTGCTCGTCTTCCATCACGGGCATCAGCTCACCAGGGCGCTCGGATTCTTCCAGCAGATAGACCTGATCGGCCGCCGGGTGACGCTGGCCATCGCCACAGGACGAGAAGGCCTTGTTGGCTTCTTCCTGCTCCTTGCCGAAGTTGAAATCACCCTCCAGCTTGATGGGGATGACCTCGCCCGTGTCCGACATCTCCGAACCTGTGTGGGTCTTGTAATCCCAGCGGCAGGCATTGGTGCAGGTGCCCTGGTTGGGGTCGCGGCGGTTGAAGTAGCCCGACAGCAGGCAGCGGCCCGAGTAGGCGATGCACAGCGCGCCGTGCACGAAGACTTCCAGCTCCATGTCCGGGCATTCCTGGCGGATCTTCTCGATCTCGTCCAGGCTCAGCTCGCGCGACAGGATGATGCGCTTGACGCCGATCTTTTCCCAGAACTTGACGGTGGCGAAATTGGTCGTGTTGGCCTGCACGGACAGGTGCACCGCCACTTCGGGCCACTTCTCGCGCACCATCATGATCAAGCCAGGGTCGGCCATGATGATGCCATCGGGCTTCATCGCGATGACGGGTTCGATGTCGCGCAGGTAGGTGCGGACCTTGTCGTTGTGGGCCAGCAGGTTGCTGGTGACGTAAAACTTCTTGCCCCGCTGCTGGGCCTCTGTGATGCCTTGCTGCAGTTGCTCCAGCTTGAAGTCGTTGTTGCGGGCGCGCAGGGAGTAGCGCGGCTGGCCGGCATAGACGGCATCGGCGCCAAAATCGTAGGCGGCGCGCATCTTGTCGAGCGAGCCGGCGGGCAGGAGCAGTTCGGGAGCAGGGCGTGTCATGGGGCGGTATTGTCTCTGTTTCGCCTTGACTTAGCATCCCCGGGTTGCTTGTCCCCTCGATCTCATCACCATCCCCTCCATCCCACCCACTGAAATGACCACGAACGCTTCCGCCCCCGCCGCGCTGGATCAGTTGGCGCCCAACGATGTCTGGGCTCACTTCGGCACGCTGTGCCGTATCCCGCGCCAGTCCAAGCAGGAAGATGCCCTGCGAGACCACCTGCGCCAATGGGCCGAGCAAACTGGGTTGGCCACCGTGGTGGACCAGGCCGGCAACCTCATCATCCGCAAGCCAGCCACGCCGGGCCGAGAAAGCACACCGGGCCTGGTGCTGCAAGGGCATCTGGACATGGTCTGCCAGAAAAACAGCGACAGCGCGCATGATTTCAGCCGCGACCCGATCCGCCCTGTGCTGGCAGACGGCTGGGTGAAGGCCGAAGGCACCACGCTGGGTGCCGACAACGGCATGGGCGTGGCCATGATCCTGGCCTTGCTGGCAGACAAAGCGACTTCACACGGGCCGCTGGAAGCCTTGTTCACGGTGGACGAAGAAGCCGGCATGGGCGGCGCACAAGGCCTGCAGCCCGGCTTGTTGCAAGGCAGGCTGATGCTCAACCTGGACACCGAAGAGTGGGGCGAGTTCTACCTGGGCTGTGCCGGCGGCATGGATGTGAACGTGCAACGCCCTGGCATGGCACAGCCGGTGCCCGCTGGCCATGAAGCCTGGCGCATCAGCCTCACCGGCCTGCGCGGCGGGCATTCTGGCGTGAACATCCACGAAGAACGCGGCAATGCCATCAAGCTGCTGGTACGGGTGCTGATCGACTTGAGCACGGCCATGCCGCTGCGGTTGGCTCAACTGCAGGGCGGCACCGCGCGCAACGCGCTGCCGCGCGAAGCCTTTGCCCTCATCACCCTGCCCGCTGCTCAGGCCGCACGGCTGAACGAAGCGCTGGCGCGCTGGCAAGCCCTGCTGGCACAGGAACTGGAAGGTGTGGAGCCCGGCATCAAGCTCCAGGCTGAACCCGCGCCGGTCGAGCAGACCAGCCATGTGATGGACCAGACCGAGCAAACCACCTGGTTGCGAAGCCTGCATGCCGCCCCTCATGGCGTGCGCCGCATGAGCCAACGCGTGCCAGGCGTGGTCGAGACCTCGAACAACCTGGGCATGATCGAGCTGACCCCACAAAGCGGCAGTTGCAACTTCATGGTCCGCTCGCTGCGCGACAGCGGCAGCCAGGCCCTGGCAGACGAGATCGTGAGCCTGTGGGCACTGTCGGGCACCACGGCGGAACAATCCGGCGCTTATCCCGGCTGGACGCCCAACCCCGACTCCACGCTGCTCAAGCTGTGTCAGCAGGTCTACCAACGCGAGTTCAACAGCGCCTCCAGCGTGCAGGTGATCCACGCCGGTCTGGAGTGCGGCATCATCGCGGCCAAGTATCCGGGCATGGACATCGTTAGCTTCGGCCCCACGATCCGCGGCGCCCACGCCCCGGGCGAGCAGGTCGAAGTGGCCTCGGTGGCGCGCACCTGGCAGTTGCTGCTGGCCATCGTGTCGGCCATCGGTGCCTGAGTGCCAGGCGTGTTCGACCCGTCAGCCGCGAACACGCCTCGGCGTGCCCTGTGCCCAAGGTGTGATCGCCCCTTGAGCACCTGCATCTGCGCCTGGGCCACCCCCACGGCCAATGAAGTCAGCGTGGTGATCCTGCAGCACCCGCTGGAAGTGAAGCAGGCCAAAGGCAGCGCGAAACTGCTTGAACTCAGCCTGCAACGCGCCGAGTTGCATGTGGGTGAGGTCTTCGATCCCGATGCACTGAGCACCTGGCTCATAGGCGGCGCATCTCCCACCCGGCACACCGTGATGCTCTACCCGGATCACGCCGAGCTGCCCGCACCCGCTGCTGATCTGAACGGTGTCTGCCCATCGCAGATCAGGCTGGTCGTGCTGGATGGCACCTGGCGCAAGAGCTTGAAGATGTTGCACCAGAACCCGGCGCTACAAAGCCTGCCCAGGCTGTCGCTGCATCCGGACAGCCCATCTCGCTATCTGATTCGCAAGGCACACCGGCCTGATCAACTGTCCACACTGGAGGCCAGTTGCCTCGCCTTGGCCCAACTGGAACAAGCACCGGACAGATATGAGCCTTTGCTCACCGCCTTCTCGTCATTTGTGGGCGAACAGGCGCGTCACATCCCGCACACATAACCACAAAAATCAGAGGTTTTTCAGGCTCTCCCAATCTGGCTCTGGTCTACTGGATTGGCTGTACGTCGTTATGGTTGCTGTCCCCATTCGCCTTGCCTCTGCAGCACCGAGGCAAGGTGCCTGACACCTCGCACCCTGCCTTCGCCATGCCTGAACAGCTCACCTGGCGTGCCAGTCACACCCCTATGCAAGCTGATTCGGCGGGAGTCAACCCAACTCGCCCATGCAAGGCGCGCTGGCGCATCAGAACCAGTCTGGTCTGGCTGGTGGCGGCCAGCATGTTGCCCGGCATGTTGTTGAGCGCCTGGTTCATCGTCTCCGATTACCAGCAGCACAAGGCTCAGGCGATTCAACGTGCCATCGCCATTGCGCGGGCAGGCACAGCCAGTCTCGACCGCGATCTCGCCGGCACCACGGCGGCCCTGCGCGTGCTCGCGTCATCCAACTCGCTGCACCACGATGACCTCGCCACGTTTTACTTGCAGGCTCAAGATGCCTTGCCCTATCAGGCGATATCCAACTACGTGCTGATCAACGAGACCGGGCATCAGATGCTCAACACGCTCAAGCCTTGGGGCGCGGCCTTGCCTGCCGTGGGCGGGCCACCGCAGTTGCAACGCATTTTCAAAACCGGCGAACCCGTTCTGACCGATGTTTTCACTGGCCCGGTCACCGGCAAGCCCATTCTGGCGCTCGGTGTACCGGTCAAACGCGACGGGCACACCCTGTACAGCCTCAATGCCGGCATCTTTCCAGAACGCATCGCCAAAGTGCTCATGTCACAGAACCTGCCGCATAACTGGATCAGCGCCGTGCTGGACAGCAAGGGCAACATCGTGGCGCGCACGCACGAGATGGACCGCTTCGTCGGCAAGCCCGCCGTACCGGACTTGATCCGCATGTCCAGGCAATCGTCGGAGGGCGTGCTGGAAACGATCACGCTGGAGGGCATTCCCGTGATCACGGCTTTCAGCCGCTCCAGCGTATCGGACTGGAGCGTGGCCGTCGGTATCCCGCAAACGCAGCTGACCGCTGAACTCAAGCGCTCTTTGTTCACGCTGCTGATAGCCAGCATGCTGCTGTTTGCCTCTGCGCTATGGGTGGCCTGGCGCCTGGCGGTCACTCGCGTGATGGCGCCGGCCAACGAGTTGCTCAAACGCATGCAAGCCATGGCCAGCGGCCAGGCACCCGGCATGGTGGACATCCAGCACACGCCCGAAGAATTTGTCATGCTGGAACACGGCTTTGCCGAACTGAGCGCACGCCTGCGCGAGCGGGAGCAGGAGCGGGAAGCCAAACTGGCCGCCGAAGCCGCCAACCGCGCCAAGACCGCCTTTCTTTCCCGCATGAGCCACGAGTTGCGCACGCCGCTCAACGCCGTGCTGGGCTTCACTCAAGTCCTGCAACTGGACCACGAAGAGGCCCTCACGGAGCGCCAACGCCACATGATCGCGCTGATCGAAAGCTCCGGGCAACACCTGCTGAGCATGATCAGCGACGTGCTGGACTTCTCTCGCATCGAATCAGGGCAGTTGCGCATGGAGATCACACGCATCCACGCTGATGATCTGATCGACGAGTGCCAAAGCATGATGGCGACCGAATCGATGCGCGCCGGCGTACACCTGACTGTGTCCAACACCAGCCCTGACCGCCACGTGCTGGCTGACCGTACCCGGCTCAAGCAGGTGCTGCTCAACCTGCTGAGCAATGCCATCAAGTACAACCGGCCAGGAGGCGTGGTCACATTGAACCTGCACAGCCACGGCAACTGCCTGCGTTTCACCGTACAGGACACCGGCCTGGGCATCCCGCCAGAACAGATCACCCACCTGTTCGAACCCTTCAACCGGCTGGGCCGCCACCACAGTGACAAGCCAGGGGCAGGCATCGGCCTGGTCATCTGCAAACAGTTGCTGGAGCTGATGGGCGGCCAGTTGCAGGTACGCAGCCAGGCTGATCAAGGCAGCGAATTCTGGTTTGACCTGCCCCTGGCACCATGAAAGCCAAGGCGGGCTGTTGCATATTTCCCCCAACGGCAGCTGAATTGACGCTGGGAGCTATTCCGCTGGAATGACCCTTTCGCTATCCTGTGTATCCCGATGCGGTGCCTGATGCCTTCTGGCGGCTGCATCCCCCCGCGTTGACGGCCGTCAGGTCAGGGAGGCAGCATGACACCCAGGTGGACGCCTTGAGCGAAAAGCGCGAGAAGCGACATGAACGCGTAGATCTGTCGGCGCTGATGACCGCCATACCTGACCTTGTCTGGGTCAAGGACCTTGACGGCGTCTACCTCGCCTGCAACCCGGAATTCGAGAAATTCTTTGGCGCCAGGGAGGCCGACATCATCGGCAAACGCGACCATGATTTTGTCGGGCAGATGCAAGCGGACTACTTCCGCAAAAGTGATCTGACGGCCATAGCCAGCGGGCAGTCCTGCACCTCGGAATCCCTCATCACCTATGCCAGCGACGGGCGCCAGGTGCTCGTGCAATCGGTCAAGACCCCGCTGTTCGACGCGCATGGCCGCATCTATGCGGTGGCCGGCGTGTCGCGCGACGTCACCGCCATGCGCCAGACGCAGCAGGAACTCAAGAAGATCAACCGTGCATCGCGCTTGCTGGCAGAAGCCAGCCGCATGCTGATCCACGCGGAAACGGAAGACGATCTGCTGCATCAGGTGTGCGAACTGGCGGTCAAGGAGGCAGGCTACCCGATGGCCTGGGTGGGCGAGGCCCGATACGACGATGCCCGCAGCATCCACCCGATTGCCTGTGCCGGTGGCGCGGCCGACTACCTCAACGGCCTGAGCTTTTCCTGGGCCGATGATGAACGGGGGCATGGCCCCTGTGGCATCGCCGTCCGCACCATGCACCCTGTGTGCAACCAGAACTTCCTGAGCAACCCGGCCATGGCGCCATGGCGAGAGGCGGCCTTGCGCCACGGCTTTCAATCGTCAGCGGGCCTGCCTTTCAAGCTCGACGACGACAAGACCGGCGTGCTCTCGCTCTACGCGGCAGAGCCCGACGCCTTCCAGACCGACGAAATCGAGTTGCTGACGCGCATGGTCGATACGCTGGGCTACGGCCTGAGCGCCACCAAGGCCCGCCGCAGCCGCGACCAGGCCCTGACGGCCCTCAAAGAGAGCGAGTTCATGTTCCGCTCCCAGTTCGACCTGGGCAACATCGGCATCAACATCACGACGCCGGACAAGCGCTGGGTGCGCTACAACCGCCGCTACTGCGAGATGTTGGGCTACCGCGAGCACGAGTTGTGCGACATGAAATGGGAGCACCTGGTCCATCCTGAAGACCGGGCTGCAGCCTTGCTCAGTTACCAGCGCTTGCTGAACGGCGACGTCGACCACTACCAGATGGACCAGCGGGCGATATGCAAGGACGGCCGCATCATCGACCTGACCGTCTCCGTGGCCTGCTACCGCGCCAATGGCCAGACACAGTTGGTGATCGCCTCCTTGCTGGACGTGACCGACAAGCTGCAGACCCAGCGTGAACTTCAGCAATATCGCGAAGAGCTGGAACAACTGGTTGGCCAGCGCACGCACGAGCTGGAGCTGGCCCGCAACGATGCCGTGACGGCCAACCAGGCCAAAAGCACCTTCCTGGCCAATATGAGCCACGAGATCCGCACACCGATGAACGCCATCATCGGCTTGCTGGCCTTGCTCAAGCGGGACGTCACCGAGCCCATCCAGGCCCAACGGCTGGAGCAGGCCGATGCCGCATCGGCCCACCTGCTGCAGATCATCAACGACATCCTGGACATCTCCAAGATCGAAGCCGGCAGGTTGACCCTGGCTGAACGCGACTTCGATCTGCGCGACGTGCTGGCCCACGTCTTTGACATGGTCAGAGTGCGTGCCTCGCAAGCCAGGGTCGATCTGGTCCAGGACCTGGACCCCACCTTGCCCAAATACCTGCATGGCGACGACATGCGCCTGCAGCAGATCTTGCTGAACTTCGCGAGCAATGCCGTCAAATTCACTGAGCGAGGCAGGGTCGCCCTGTCCGTCAAGCTGATCTCCTCAACACAGCAAACCAGCGGTGACCCAACCTGGCTGCGCCTGTCCCTGGAGGACACCGGCATCGGCATCGCCCCGGACAAACTGGACGATCTCTTCAAGGCCTTCGAGCAAGTCGATCGCTCCCTGACCAGACGCTATGGCGGCACCGGCCTGGGCCTGGCCATCAGCAAGCGTCTGGCCGAGTTGATGGGCGGGCGCATCGGGGTGCGCAGCCAGCCGGGGCAAGGCAGCACCTTCTGGGTCGAGTTGCCGTTCGCTCCCGCCCGGCGCAGCCCTGGTGATCCACAGACCCGCGCACAAGCCAGGCAGCCCGTACACCCCGATCAACTCAAGGGCCTGCGTGTACTCCTGGCCGAAGACAACGCCATCAACCGCCTGGTGACCATTGAAGGCATGGCCGGCTCGGGCATCGAATTCGACGTGGCACTCAATGGCGAAGAAGCCGTGCTCAAGGCCAGCCGCCATCAGTACGACCTCATCCTCATGGACGTTCAGATGCCCTTGATGAACGGCCTGGAGGCCACACAGCTGATCCGGCAGCTCTCCGGCTACGCCTTCACGCCCATCCTGGCGATGACAGCCAATGCCTTCGAGGAAGACCGGCGCGAATGCCTGGCCGCCGGCATGACAGACCATGTCAGCAAGCCGATTGCCCCCCATCTGCTGCAAGAACGCATCGCACACTGGATGAGCGTGCGCCCAGGCGACAGGCAGGACAGACAGTGACACCGCCCAGGTCTACACTGCTGGCAGGTTCACTCCGAACGGCTTCATGATTCCCCACAACTGGCACACCTATGATCAATACGGCTACGCGCTGGTGGCCATCGTGGGTACCTTCGCTGCCGTCGCCCTCATTCAGTGGGTGATCCAGCACTCTCGCTGGGCAGACTGGGCGCGCACCTTGCACGGCGTGGCGCCGCCGTTCATCAACATCATCGGCGTGCTGTTCGGCCTGACCCTGGCCTTTCTGGCCAATGACACCTGGAGCGCCCATGATCGCGCCATGCAGGCGGTCTATCGGGAAGCCGATGCCTTGCAAAGCCTCCACACCCTGGCCAGCA
>NZ_SCTN01000197.1 GCF_004297345.1 Aquabacterium sp.
GCCAAGTTGGTTAAGGCATCGGATTTTGATTCCGACATACGAGGGTTCGAATCCTTCTTCCCCTGCCAAATAATTCGTTCGATCCAAGTCGAACACACACCTGCCCCATACCTTCCGCGAAGGCTTATCTCCTGACCGACGTCAGGTGCTTCTGAGGGCAAGGTGTTGGGCAGATGCTATTTTCTCGCCATCAGCCCAAACGCACATCGATCGGCCCATCATGCTCTCCGATACCGTTCTGTTCACCGGCAACGCCAATCCGGCGCTCGCTCAGGAAATCGCCTCCAATCTGGGTATCTCTCTGGGTAAGGCCGCCGTCGGCCGCTTCTCGGATGGCGAAACCACGGTTGAAATCCAGCAAAACGTGCGCGGTCGCGAAGTGTTCGTGGTGCAGTCCACCTGCGCCCCCACGAACGACAACCTGATGGAACTGCTGGTGATGGTCGACGCACTCAAGCGCGCCTCGGCCCAACGTATCACCGCCGTGATCCCCTACTTCGGCTATGCCCGCCAGGATCGCCGCCCTCGTTCGACCCGTGTGCCCATCTCGGCCCGCGTCGTGGCTGATCTGCTGGAAACTGTGGGTGTCGAGCGCGTCCTGACCATGGACCTCCACGCCGACCAGATCCAGGGCTTCTTCCGCATCCCCGTCGACAACATCTACGCTTCGCCCGTGCTGTTGTCCGACCTGCAGGCCAAGAATTATCAAGACCTCGTGGTCGTGTCGCCTGACGTCGGTGGCGTGGTGCGCGCCCGCGCGCTGGCCAAACAACTCGGTTGCGACCTGGCCATCATCGACAAGCGTCGCCCCAAGGCCAATGTGTCTGAAGTGATGCACGTCATCGGTGAAATCGACGGCCGCAACTGCGTGATCATGGACGACATGATCGACACCGCAGGCACCCTTGTGAAGGCTGCCGAAGTGCTCAAGGAGCGCGGCGCCAAGAGCGTGTACGCCTACTGCACGCACGCTGTGTTCTCTGGCCCTGCCATCGAACGCATCAAGAATTCGCATCTCGACGAAGTCGTGATCACCAACACCATTCCGCTCAACGACAGCGCCAAGGGCACGCCGAAGATTCGCCAGCTCTCCACCGCTTTCCTGTTTGCGGAAACCATCCGCCGTATCACCGATGGTGAGTCGGTGACGTCCCTCTTCTCGGAACAGAACAACAACTTCTGATCCGTGTTCTCGACCGGCAAACCGCAAGGTGCGCCGGTTTTTTCACAGCGCCTGGTCGCGGGCGCTGATTCAACTTGAATCAACTTGGAGTACTCCATGAAATTCACCGCCTTTGAGCGTACCCTGCAGGGGACCGGAGCGAGCCGCCGCCTGCGCATTTCCGGCAAGACACCTGGCATCGTTTACGGTGCCGGCCAAGAGCCAAAGAACATCGAACTGGACCACAACGCGCTGTACCACGCCATGCGCAAGGAAGCCTTCCATTCGTCCGTCCTCGAGATGGATCTGAATGGCAAGGTCGAAAAGGTCCTGCTGCGCGACTACCAGGCTCACCCCTACAAGATGCTGGTTCTGCACGTTGACTTCCAACGCGTTGACGCCACCACCAAGATCCACAAGAAGGTGCCCGTGCACTTCGTGGGCGAGGCCGACGCTCCTGCAGTCAAGCTGGACAAGTGCATCATCAACCACGTGACCACCGAACTGGAAATCGAGTGCCTGGCTGAACAGCTGCCCGAATTCCTGACCTGCGACCTGAGCAAGGCCGTCAAGGGCCAGACTTTCGGCGTGGAAGACCTGGGCCTGGCTGCCCACATCAAGGTGCTGACGCACGGCCGCAAGGCTCCTACACTGGCTACCGTTGTCGAGCCCGTGGAAGAAGTCATCGCCGCTCCTGTGGCTGCTGCCGAACCCGCCAAGGGCAAGAAGAAGAAGTAATCACTTCTCTCCTTGCGCTCACGCGAGTCAAGCCCCGCTCAAGCGGGGCTTTTCTTTTTGTGGAGGCCACTCCGATAATCCGCACCCATCATGATTCGACTGTTTGTAGGACTCGGTAACCCCGGCCCGGAATACGAAGACACCCGCCACAACGCGGGCTTCTGGTTCATTGACGATCTGGCGCGCCGCTTCGGCGTCTCGCTGCAGCCTGATCGCGCCTATCACGGCCTGGTGGCACGCGCCAATCTGCCGCAAGGCCCCGTCTGGCTGCTGCAACCCCAGACCTACATGAACTTGTCAGGCAAGTCGGTTGGCGCACTGGCCCGCTTCTTCAAGATCACGCCGGAAGAAGTCCTGGTCGTGCACGACGAACTGGATCTGCTGCCCGGCCAGGTCAAGCTGAAGAAAAGCGGCAGCCACGGTGGCCACAACGGCCTGCGAGACATCCACGCCCAACTGGGCACACCTGATTACTGGCGCCTGCGTCTGGGCATCGGGCACCCTGGACTCAAGCACGAAGTCGCCAACTATGTGCTGCGCAAACCGCCGCAGTCCGAGCGCGAAGCCATCTTCAAATGCATTGACCAATCGCTGGGCGCCGTCGATGCCATGCTGGCCGGCGACATGAGCAAGGCCGTCACGGTCGTGCATGCGCAACCGCAGCGTCCGAAGCCTCCACGCAAGGAGGCGCCGGACAAGCCCTCGCCAGCCCAACCCGAATCAACAGCAGGTGACAAACAGGCCGATTCACAACAAGGCTGATAAACAGCGCAACAGACGCTGCAGGCCCGCAAAAATCAGGAGGAATGCATGATGAACCGTTGTACACCCAGCGCACGAATGTGCCTGACAAAGTTTTTCGGTCTGGCTGGCATTGCGATGCTGCTGACGGCATGGCTGCCGATGAACCCCGCTCAAGCAGCGGCTTCAGATACTCAAGTCGCCAAACCCAGCCAGACCTGGCGCTGCAAGGCCCCATCAGGCCAGATCAACTACAGCCAGCAAGCGTGCCCGGAAGGCGGCGAACTGCTTACGCTGAAAGATGCGCGCTCGCATGGCCAACATAAACAAGCCAGCAACAACCTCGAGCGAGACGCCAAGCTGGCCAGGCGGATGCAACGCGAAAGACGGCACGAAGAACGGATGGCCGCAAAAGAAAACGCCATCAGTCTGTCTGGCAAAGGTGGGCCTCATGTCATTCAAAGCACGCCCAACACGCACGATCCCGTGCCCGTCAGCGACATGAGCAAACCCATTCGCATCAAGCCAATGAAAAAGGCTGCGACCTCATCAGCGCAGCCTTCGTCGGGCAATCAAAGCACGGCGTTCTGAACACCCTGCATCAAGCCGCCTTTTCCTGCAGCTTGCGGTACTTCACCCACAACTGATCAGGCGTTTCCACGTGATCAGGATGAACCGGAATGCACTCGACCGGGCAGACCTGCACACACTGCGGCTCATCGAAGTGGCCGATGCATTCCGTGCACTTGGCCGGATCGATCACATAGATGGTTTCGCCCATCGAGATCGCCTGGTTGGGGCACTCGGGTTCACACACATCACAGTTGATGCATTCGGAGGTGATGGTCAGGGCCATGGAACTTCTGCCTGTGATGATCTTCGGCGTGAGGACTCAGTCCGCCTTGCGCGATACGCGCTCATGCAGGCGAGCCAGCACGCTGGGCGCCACGAATTTGGACACGTCGCCACCGAGCATCGCGATTTCACGCACGAAGGTGCCGGACACGAACTGGTATTGATCGGATGGAGTCAGGAACACGGTTTCGACATCGGGCATCAACTGGCGGTTCATGCCAGCCATCTGGAACTCGTATTCGAAGTCGCTGACGGCGCGCAGACCGCGCACGACCACCTTGCCGCCGTTGTTCACGACGAAATCACGCAGCAAACCCGAGAACGCGATCACTTCCACATTGTCATACTCGCTGGCCAGCTCCTTGGCCATCGCCAGGCGCTCGTCAATCGTGAACATGGTGCGCTTGTGATGCCCCGCCGCGACCGCCAGGATCAGGCGGCCAAACAACTGGCTGGCACGACGCATCAGATCAGCATGACCCAGGGTCATGGGATCAAAGGTACCGGGGTAGACAGCGGTCAGCGAAGCAGAACTCAAGCGAGACTCCATGTTGATGTGGCTTTGCGCGCAGTGTAAGGCTCAAGCAAGCCCAGCAGGCTGAGCCTGGTCAGCAGCCACGCGCCTAAAAAGGTGAAAGTGCACTACCCCGGCCTGCCCGTGACGATGTGGCGTCAATTGAGCAATCAGCCCGGCGTGTTGTGGGGCGTCGGGCAGGTCGGCCAAAGCGGTCGGTGATTCCAGGTAGATCCAACCGCCATCGGGCACGCAGTTCAATGCTGCCGTCAAAGCAGGCCAGAACAAGGCCTCATCAAAAGGCGGATCCAGAAACACCAGATCAAACGCGCCGACCTGGCGAGGCTGACGCATCCAGCTCACTGCCTCGGCCTGCTGCAACTTCACCTGCGAGGCTTTCAGCTTGGTCAACGTGGCTTGCAGACTGCGAACCAGAACGGGCTCGCGCTCAAGCAGGGTCACCTCATCGGCACCACGCGAAGCAGCCTCCAGGCCCAATGCGCCGCTGCCTGCAAAGGCATCCAGCACCCGCCAGCCTGACAGATCCTGCCCGAGCCAGTTGAACAGGGTTTCGCGCACGCGCCCTGGTGTCGGGCGCAAACCTGCGGACACGGGCACAGGCAGAACGGAGCGCTTCCATTGGCCACCAATAAGGCGAACTTCCTGCGCGGCCGTGCGAGCCACCTTCTGGGCGGCTTTGGTTTGCGCGCCCTTGACGGCATCGGGCTTGTTGGAACGTGTTGCGCTCATGTTGTCCTGTCTTGAGGTGACGCCTATTGTAAAAAGCTGCGGCTCTTACAATGCACGCATGTTCAGTTTCATCAAGAAAAAGCTGGGATGGGGATCCACCCAGCCGGAAGCCACGTCGGACAAGCCCGCGCCAGACGCGGCTCAGACGTCTGCACCGGCACCAGCAGCCTCGCCCGCACCTCAGCCTGCGGTGGTCAACGCCCCTGCCCCGCTGTCGATACCGGCATCGGCGCCAGCACCCGTTGCCGCGAGCGAACCAGCCGCGGCAGCAGAAGCCCCCAAAGCGCCCGCGCCAGAGCGCCGCTCCTGGCTGGACAAGCTACGCGCAGGCCTTCGCAAGACGGGCTCCAGCATCGCGCAAGTCTTCACCGGCACGCAGATTGACGACGCACTTTATGAAGAGCTGGAATCAGCGCTGCTGATGGCTGATGCTGGCGTGGCAGCCACGGAGCATCTGCTGGCCGACCTCAAACGCCGCGTCAAGGAAACCAAGGCTACGGATCCGTCGCAGGTCAAGAACCTGTTGATCGATGCCATCACCGACCTGCTCCAACCGCTGGAGAAGTCCCTGGTTGTGGGCCTGCACACACCGACCGTGATCATGGTTGCCGGCGTCAACGGTGCAGGCAAGACCACATCGATCGGCAAGCTCACACGGCACCTGTCAGACGCCGGCCAGAAGGTGCTGCTGGCGGCTGCCGACACCTTCCGTGCGGCAGCCCGCGAGCAACTGCTGGTCTGGGCTGATCGCAACAATGTGGAGATCGTGGCCCAGGAAGGCGGCGATCCCGCTGCCGTCACGTTCGATGCCGTGCAAGCGGGCCGTTCACGTGGCTGCGATGTGGTGATCGCCGATACCGCCGGCCGCCTGGCCACGCAATTGCACCTGATGGAAGAACTGCGCAAGGTCAAGCGCGTGATCGGCAAGGCCATGGACACGGCGCCTCACGAGGTGCTGCTGGTCGTGGACGGCAACACAGGTCAGAACGCACTGTCTCAAGTCAAGGCTTTTGATGAGGCGTTGGGGCTGACCGGCCTGATCGTCACCAAGCTGGACGGCACCGCCAAGGGCGGCGTGCTGGCGGCCATTGCCTTGTGGTCTCGCGAGCGCCACAGTGCCGTGCCGGTCTACTTCATCGGCGTGGGCGAAAAGCTGGAAGATCTGCAAACCTTCAGCGCGCGTGAATTTGCCCAGGCACTGCTGGCCTGAGGCCAGCAGTCGGACACACGCCCGGTTGCAATTTCGATCAATCAGTGACGCTGAACGGCACCCGCTTCCAGTGGCATGGCACTCGAATCAAGATCATCGAACCACGTTGAGGGTGGGGGTTCTTTGCGCTCCCCTTCCGGCGTGTCATCGGCATAAGACCAGTCATCCAAGGGCAGATCAACCGCCGACTCGTTGACACTCATGCCGTTCATCGATCCCACCGGGCTTTGCATCGAAGCCACGACAGCAGCGGCTTCCGCATCCCGGCGCGCCACGCTGGCATCGTTGTAGCCAGATCGGCCAGATGTATTGAGCGCCGCCCCCAGCACAGTCTCACGGGCCACAGCCGGGCCAGGCAAGGCGCCCTCCAGCCACACGTGAACGGGAATGCGCGCGGCAGCCAGCACGCGGTCCATACGGGCATGGCGGCGCTGGCTGCGCTCTTTTTCCTTGGACATGGGCTGGCGTATCTCGACCACCGCAATCACCTGGGAAGCCATGTCGCACACGACCAGATCGGCGCACAAGGAGCCGACACGGCGCAACCATTCGCTGTAGGAGTTCTTGGTCGGCACCTTGATGAAACGCGCCACCGGCACTTGCGCCAGGATCACGTGATCAGGCAAGGCCTTGCGCAGAACGTGATAAGCATCACGCTCACCCGTGGTCAGCACGCGCGTGGCCACGGGCTCCCAACCGATCAAGGTGTCCAGATTGTCTGCTGCGTCGTCAGCAGGCTTGCGGCCAAAGCGCGCTTTGCCCTCCTGGCGGGATTTGGATCTGGGCGCATCACCTCGGCCCGGGCGCACTGGTGCCGCCTGATGATGCCGGCTGTACCACCACGCACCGGCTATGCCGGCTGATCCCAGAATACCGGCCATCAAGACCGGCCAGGTCGCTACCATGTCCAACATCATTCAGGCCTTCCTGCCCCAAGCACAAGCCGAGTGCAAACAGCACGCGGTTTCATCAGGCTCATCGGCAAAGGCATGATCCGACTGAAGCCCCTGGTTGCATGCGCAACACATGTCACACACGCTAACAGGGGCCGCTTGGACGGGTCAACCGGGTTTACAGACAGGGTCGTGACAAGCGGTATCAGCGGCCCATGCCGGGCATGCCAGGCATGCCTTTCATGCCGCCCATGCGCTTCATCATCTTGAAGAGCCCGCCGCCCTTCATCTTCTTCATCATGGTCTGCATCTGCTCGAACTGGTTGAGCAGGCGATTCACATCCTGAATCTGCACGCCGGCACCTTGGGCGATGCGGCGCTTGCGGCTGGCCTTGCTCTTGCCGTCCATCAGCAAGGCAGGCTGGCGGCGCTCCTTGGCCGTCATCGCGCTGATGATGCCTTCCATGCGGCGCACGTCGCGCTCGGCCTTGCCCATGTCAGCCTGGCCGGCTTTGGCCGCCAGCTCCGTCGGCAGCTTGTCGATGAGGCCGGACAAGCCGCCCATCTTCTTCATCTGGCTGATCTGGGCCAGGAAATCGTTGAAGTCGAAATCGGCACCGGACTTGAACTTGTCGGCCAACTTTTGCGCGGCCTCGATGTCCACGCCCTTTTGCACTTCTTCGACCAGCGCGACGATGTCACCCATGCCCAGCACACGGCCCGCATGGCGATCGGCATCGAAGACTTCCAGGCCATCGATCTTTTCGGAAACACCCGCGAACTTGATGGGCACGCCCGTGATCTGGCGCACGGACAACGCCGCACCGCCGCGCGAGTCACCATCCAGCTTGGTCAGCACGACACCAGTCAGTGGCAGCGCATCCTTGAAGGCTTTGGCCGTGTTGACGGCATCCTGACCTTGCATGGCATCGACCACGAACAGCGTCTCGACCGGCTTGAGCAAGGCATGCAGATCCTTGATCTCGGTCATCAGCACTTCGTCAATCGCCAGACGGCCTGCCGTGTCGAACAGCAGCACATCGAAGTAGTGGCGTTTGGCGTAATCGATCGCAGCCAGGGCGATGTCATGCGGCTTCTGGCTGGGGTCGGACGGGAACCACTCGGCACCGGCTTGCGCTGTCACCGTCTTCAACTGTTCGATGGCGGCCGGGCGATAGATGTCGGCGGAGACCGTCAGCACTTTCTTCTTGCGCTTTTCGATCAGGTGCTTGGCCAGCTTGGCTGTGGTCGTGGTTTTACCGGCACCTTGCAGACCCGCCATCAGGATGATCGCAGGCGGCTGGGTGGCCAGGTTGATGTCAGACACGCCCTCGCCCATCGTGGCGGCCATCTCCTTTTGGACGATGCTGACCAGGACTTGGCCTGGCGTCAGGGAAGACACCACTTCCTGGCCAAGGGCCTTGTCCTTGACGCGGGCGATGAAATCCTTGACCACCGGCAAGGCCACGTCGGCCTCCAGCAGCGCCATGCGGACCTCGCGCAACATGTCCTGCACGTTGGATTCGGTGATGCGGGCCTGGCCGCGCATGGTTTTAACCAGGCGACTCAGTCGTTCTGTGAGGTTGGATGCCATGAAATAGCTGCTTGTGCTCTTAAACTCGAGACATGATTTTATCGCCCGCCTTGCTCACGTCTTCCACGTTCTGGCCCAGCTGCCTGGCCGTACTGGCTTATGTGCTGGCCAGCGCCTGGCCTCAATCCGCAAGTGGACTGGGGCAAACGCCATATGAAAGACCCGTCTGGGCTGCGCTTTGCCTGGGCTGGTTGGCTCAGGCTGCAGCCATTGTGCTGGATACCGTGGCATTTGATGGCCCCGTTTGGCATGCACGCTTCGGATTTGCGCCCGCCCTGTCGGTCACAACCTGGCTGGTGCTGGCCGTCTACGCCCTCGAAAACCGCCGACTGGGTTTGCCCAGCATCAGGCGCGTACTGGGCGTGCTGGCCGCATTGACGGTGTGCCTCGCCTGGTATTTCCCTGGGCAGGAGCACGCCAAATTGGGCTCACCTTGGGCACCCCTGCACTGGATCACAGGCTTCGCCTCCTATGGTCTGATCGGTGCGGCACTCCTGCACGCGGCCTTGCTCAGGCATGCGGAAAAACAACTGCGAGCCAAACCTGTCTCGGGCCAGATCCCCGCGCCAGCATTGCCTGGCCAGGCCATGGGCATCCCTCTGCTGCGACTGGAATCACTGACGCTCAGGTTTGTTGGCGCGGGCTTCGTGATGCTCAGCCTGACCTTGCTGTTGGGCGCGCTGTTCGCCACGCCCTGGCGCTGGGATCACAAAACCGTGTTTTCCGTGCTGTCGTGGCTGGTCTTTGCCGTACTGCTCATTGGCCGCGCGCGCTTTGGCTGGCGCGGCAGGCAAGCCGTACGCTGGCTGGTAGCGGGCTCCACCTTGCTGTTGCTGGCTTATGTGGGCTCGCGCTTCGTGCTTGAAGTGGTTTTGCACCGTCCTACGGCCGCCTGAGTCCAGCGTTCATCATGTTGAAATACCTCTTGCTCGCTGTGGTGATCATCTGGCTGTTCTACTCGCCGGCCCTGCGAGGCAAACGCCAGGGACCCACACCGCCGCCGCCCAAACCAAGCCAGGATCGGGCAGAAAACATGGTTCAGTGCGCACACTGTGGCGTACACCTGCCCGAAGGCGAAGCCCTCAAGGACGGTCACGGCCAACCGTACTGCAGCACGGCTCACCGCCAGGCCGGCCCGCGGCAGGCTTGAGCCCACAAAAGTCCATGCCGTACACACCACCACGCGACTCTCAGGCCTCCTGGTTCGGGGCACCACCAACCGCTGACACCTGGGCTGATCCCGGCATGGCCGAAACAGCGTTCGGCGAGAGCACGCAAGCGCTGCCACCAACGTATGACCACGGCAAGGCGGCACCTGCGGATCGCGTCAGTGAGATCAACCGGCCATCCTTTCACCGCATTTACCGCGCCTTCCTGAGTGCGCGCTTCGCGCTGGCCGTGGTGCTTCTGGGCCTGGTTGTGGGGTCCTGGCTGCTGGGCAGCCGCCCACCTCTTTGGCTCTTTCTGTCCACCTTCGGCTACGCCATCGTCACCGTTGCCTTGCTGACGCTGCCCATCAAGACGCAAGGCAACCGAACCGAATTGCAGTCGCTGCGGCCGCGCCAGGCACTGGCCAGCGTAGGCCTTGACCTGGTCTTCTTTGCCTTGATGCACTACTTCACCGGCAGTGCAGTGAACTCTCAGGCATTGCTGGTCCTGCCCGTGTTGATGGCCGCTGTTTTGATGACGCGCATCATGGCGCTGGGCGTCGCGGCGGCTGCCACATTGAATCTGCTGGCGGCCGCGCTGCTGCAAGGCAGCGATGGCAACAACGTCACAACCTTGGTGACCCAGGCGGGCCTCACGGGTTTTGGGCTGTTCGCGATTGCCGCGCTGGCCAGCGAACTGTCTGCGCGCTTGACCAAGGAAGAGCGCAGCGCCCGAGGCAGCCTGGAACTGGCGCGACAACAAGCGCAGCTCAATCGCCTGGTGATCGAGGAGATGACAGAGGGCGTCATGGTCGTGGACCGACAAGGCCGCGTGCGCACGGCCAATCCCGCTGCCAGGCGTCTGCTCGCCTCGCAAGGCATCACGCCGGCTGCCCCGTTTCAGTTGAGAGGTGTCCCTGCGTGGCTTGGCCTGATCAAGGCTGTCGAACGTGCACAGGGCAGCCCCCAGCGTGCCGAGGATGGCCTGGACGTCACATTGCAATTCGATGATCAGACGCAACGTGACCTGCGTTTGCGCGTGCGGTTCACCAAAGGCAAGGGTGGGCGCACGCCCGAAGACATGTGCGTGATGCTGCTGGAAGATCTGCGCGCTGTGCGCACCCGCCAGCGCCAGGACAAGTTGGCAGCCATGGGGCGCATGTCCGCCGGCATCGCCCATGAAATCCGCAACCCGCTGGCGGCCATTGCGCAGGCCAACGCCTTGCTGTCAGAAGACGCAGCCACCGCCACGCAAAAAAAGCTGACACAACTGGTGACCGACAACGTCGGCCGGCTCAAGCACATCATCGACGACATTCTGGCCGTGGCCCCCGGTGTACGCCCGCCAGCCCCGGCCATCGACCCCATCGAGACCATCGTGGCCATCTGCAACGACTGGCGCAGCACGCAAGGACTGACAACAGGCGAAGACAGCCTGCTGGACATAGACACATCAGGCTGCCAGAAGGCACCCTCCTACCCCCACCTCAAGATCCGATTCGAGCCCGAGCATCTGCAGCGCGTGCTGGTCAACCTGCTGGACAACGCCTTGCGCTACAACACGGGCGAACCCGGCGCCATCAATGTCACCCTGCGATGGATGCCTTCAGCCGATCCCTCCGGCATGCTGATGCTGTCGATATCCAACGACGGCGACCCCGTCTCCGCGGACACCGAACGCTCCTTATTTGAGCCCTTCTTCTCCACACGCAGTCGCGGCACCGGCCTGGGCTTGTATATTTGCCGAGAACTGTGCGAGCGACACGGTGCCAACATTGATTACCGGCTGCACCCACCGCCCTTGCGTCATCGCAACGAGTTCTTTGTCACGGTTCCTGTCGAGCCCCTTGCTGCAACCAGCCCCACTGCATGAGCACCCCTGCCAAACATCGCCTGCTCGTCGTGGACGACGAGCCGGACCTGCGCACGCTGTATGAGTTGACCCTTCTGCGCGAAGGCTATGACATCGAAACCGCTGGCAGCGTTGACGATGCCCGCCAGTTGCTGGCTGAACACCCTTTCAGCGTTGTGATCACCGACATGCGCCTGCCTGACGGCACGGGCCTGGACATCCTTCGGCAGATCGAATCTGAAGGCCGCCCTGAAAAGGCCATTGTCATCACGGCTTATGGCTCGGCAGAAAACGCTGTCAGTGCGCTCAAGGCAGGCGCCTATGACTACCTGACCAAACCGGTGGACCTCAAGCAGTTCCGCTCCGTGGTCGCCTCAGCCCTGGGCAGCGCGCATGTAGCCCACATGCCATCGCTACCGGCCTCGTCGTCCGGTCAGTCCAGCACAGGCGCCCTGTCGCCGCAGTCAGACAAGAGCCGCACAGCCTTGTCCCGGCTCGCGGGCAACAGCATCGGCATGCAGCAAGTGCGCGTGATGATCGACAAGGTCTCGCGCAGCATGGCACCGGTGCTGCTGTGGGGTGAATCGGGCACAGGCAAGGAATTGGTCGCCCGCGCCATCCATGACGTCAGCACCCGATCGGCACAGCCTTTCATCGCCGTGAACTGCGGCGCCATCCCGGAGCAACTGCTGGAGGCCGAGTTCTTTGGCCACCGCAAAGGCGCTTTCACGGGGGCCACGGAAGAACGCGAAGGTTTCTTTCAGGCAGCCGACGGAGGCACGCTTTTCCTCGATGAAATAGGGGATCTGCCCCTGGCCATGCAATCCAAGCTTTTGCGCGCCATTCAGGAACGCGCCGTGCGTGCCGTAGGCGCCACGCAGGAAGTCCTCGTGGACGTGCGCATCATCAGCGCCACACACAAAGACCTGCAAGCCGAAGTACTGGCCGGGCGTTTTCGGCAAGATCTTTTCTATCGCCTCAACGTCATTCAGATCACCCTGCCCGCCTTGCGTGAGCGCCTGGAAGATCTGCATCAACTGAGCCAACGCATCCTGGAGCGCATTGCCCATGAATCCGGCCATGGCAGCGTTCCCCAACTGAGCCTGGCCGCTCAATCGGCGCTCTTGAGTCATCGCTTTCCAGGCAATGTGCGCGAGTTGGAAAACCTGTTGCACCGAGCCGTGGCGCTCAGCGGACATCACACCCTGGAACCAGAGGACCTGGGCCTGTCGCAACCAACGCCATCTCAGGCGCCGCCCGCAAATGAGATGCCCCCTGTTGGCATCCACGCATCAAACGAAGCACCGACACCACATGAGCAGCCAGTCAAGGCTGTGCTGCCCACCGATCTGGTCACCCACCTGGATCAGATCGAGCGAGACATCCTCGTTCGCGCGCTGGAACACCATCGCCTCAACCGCACCGCTGCAGGCGCCAGCCTGGGCTTGTCCTTGCGACAAATGCGCTACCGCATGGCCAGGTTGGGCGTGCAGGTCACCGATCAAGGCATCGTATTGGGCGAGCGCTTTGACCCGGACGCCGACACAGACGCCGTCTGAAGCAACAAGCCATGCCCGATCAACGTGAGATGTGGCAAAACGGCTGGTTCAAGGACGCCCGTCACATCCCCTCTCCCAACTTCGGTCCGCGGCCGGCCGGCATCGCCATCGACCTGGCGGTGATCCACTCCATCAGCCTGCCGCCCGGTGAATACGGCGGCGACGAGATCGAGCGCTTGTTCACCAACCAACTGGACTGGTCGACCCACCCCTACTTCGAACAGATCCGCGGCGCCGAGGTCTCAGCCCATTTCGTCATTCGCCGCACGGGTGAGTTGCTTCAATTCGTCTCGGTCAACGACAGGGCGTGGCATGCGGGTCGTTCGAGTTGGCAAGGTCGCGACAATTGCAACGATTACAGCGTGGGCATCGAACTTGAAGGGCTGGAAGATACCCTCTTCGACATGCCGCAATACGATGCACTGGCAACCTTGCTTGATGCGCTCTCGCAACGATGGCCCATCACCCAGATCGCCGGGCATGAGCACGTGGCACCGGGCCGCAAGAAGGACCCGGGCATGGCCTTCAACTGGGCGCATTTGCACACCCTGACAGGGCGCCCGGCGGCGCAATTTGCCGCACTGCAAAACCCATCGCAAACCGCCTAACCGCCTTCCCCCTCGGCTGTCATGCCGACTTCCCCCATTGGCGATTTCCCTTGTTTTTCCCCCTGTTCGCGGGGTGGGTGTAAAAAAGCGTTATAGTCACGGCCAGACACTACGGGTAGCGCTTCAAAGCGCATCAAACACCAGATATAGTGTCCTCCGCAGTTGCGATCGGCCACCCCGATCGCCTGATTTCAACAGGCTGAACCCCATACCAGCCTGGCGATCCTGAAGGGAATTACATGCAAACGTCCACGCCCAGCACCATGCCTACCTCTGCCTCCGTCATGCCCGGCGCAGCCGCCGCTGCCATGGCTGTCGAGCCTCGCCAATCCGCGTACTCGGCCTACCAGATCATCCGACGCAATGGTGCGGTCGTCTCGTTTGAACCCAGCAAGATCGCTGTCGCTCTGATGAAGGCCTTCCTGGCCGTTCACGGCACGCAAGGCGCCGCATCGGCGTCCGTGCGCGAAACCGTCGATGGCCTGACCGAGATGGTCGTGCGCGGCCTGCTGCGTTCGCGTCCAAGCGGCGGCACCTTCCACATCGAAGACATCCAGGATCAGGTCGAACTGTCCCTGATGCGCGGCGGCCATCACGAAATCGCCCGCGCTTACGTGCTGTACCGCGAGCGCCGTTCGCAAGAGCGCGCCAAGCAGGCCGATGCCCAACAAGCAGCCGCCCTGCCCACCCTGACCGTGATCGACCGCGGCCAGCGCGTCCCCCTGGATCTGGCCCGCCTGCAAGGCCTGATCGTGGAAGCCTGCTCGGGCCTGGGCGATGACGTCAAAGCTGCCCCCATCCTGGCCGAGACCCAACGCAATCTGTATGACGGCGTCTCCATCGACGAGGTCTACAAGGCCGCCATCCTGGCCGCCCGTACCCGCATCGAGCACGACCCCGCTTACACCCGCGCCACCGCTCGCCTGCTGCAACACACCATCCGCCGCGAAATCCTCGGCGATGAAGTCACGCACGCCGAAATGGCCACGCGTTACGCCGAGTACTTCCCCCAATTCATCAAGAAGGGCGTGGAAGCCGAGTTGCTGGACGACCGCATGCAACAGTACGACCTGGCTCGTCTGGGTGCGGCCATCAAGTACGAACGCGACCTGAACTTCGACTACCTCGGCCTGCAAACCCTGTACGACCGCTACTTCCTGCACACCGAAGGCAAGCGCATTGAAATGCCGCAAGCGTTCTTCATGCGCGTCGCCATGGGCCTGGCCCTCAACGAAATCGACCGCGAAGCCCGCGCCATCGAGTTCTACGAACTGCTGTCCTCGTTCGACTTCATGTCGTCCACCCCCACGCTGTTCAACTCCGGCACCCGTCGCTCGCAACTGTCGTCGTGCTACCTGACCACCGTGCCTGACGACCTCGACGGCATCTACGAAGCCATCAAGGAAAACGCCCTGCTGTCCAAGTTCGCTGGCGGTCTGGGCAACGACTGGACGCCGGTTCGCGCACTGGGCTCGCACATCAAGGGCACCAATGGCAAGTCGCAAGGCGTGGTCCCCTTCCTGAAAGTGGTCAACGACACCGCCGTGGCCGTGAACCAGGGCGGCAAGCGCAAGGGCGCTGTCTGCGCCTATCTGGAATCGTGGCACCTGGACGTGGAAGAGTTCCTGGAGCTGCGCAAGAACACCGGTGACGACCGCCGTCGTACCCACGACATGAACACGGCCAACTGGATTCCCGACCTGTTCATGCGTCGCGTGATGGAAAACGGCGACTGGACCTTGTTCTCGCCCGCCACCTGCCCTGATCTGCACGACAAGTTCGGCAAGGCATTCGAAGAGGCCTACACCGCCTACGAAGCCAAGGCTGACCGCGGCGAGATCAAGCTGTTCAAGCGCGTGAAGGCCACCGACATGTGGCGTCGCATGCTGTCGATGCTGTTCGAAACCGGCCACCCCTGGATCACGTTCAAGGACGCCTGCAACGTTCGCTCGCCTCAACAACACGTGGGCGTGGTGCACTCCTCGAACCTGTGCACCGAGATCACCCTGAACACCAACGGTGGCGAAATCGCCGTGTGCAACCTGGGCTCGGTCAACCTGGCTCAGCACATCAAGGATGGCGCGATCGATCAGGAGAAGGTCAAGAAGACGGTGAAGACGGCGATGCGCATGCTCGACAACGTCATCGACATCAACTACTACGCCGTCAAGAAGGCCCGCGACTCCAACCTGCGTCACCGCCCTGTTGGCCTGGGCATCATGGGCTTCCAGGATGCGCTCTATCAATTGCGCACGCCTTACGCCAGCCAGGAAGCGATCGAGTTTGCCGATCGCTCGATGGAAGCCATCTGCTATCACGCCTACTGGGCTTCAACCGAACTGGCCGAAGAGCGCGGCCGCTACTCCAGCTACCGCGGCTCGCTGTGGGATCGCGGCATCCTGCCGATCGACTCCATCAAGTTGCTGGCAGAACAACGCGGCGGCTACGTTGAGGTCGACAGCTCGACTTCGATGGACTGGGATGCCCTGCGTGCCCGCATCGCCATGTTCGGCATGCGCAACTCCAACTGCGTGGCCATCGCCCCGACCGCGACCATCTCCAACATCATTGGCGTGGACGCATCGATCGAGCCATCGTTCGGCAACCTGTCCGTGAAATCCAACCTGTCTGGCGAGTTCACCGTGGTCAACGAGTACCTAGTGCGCGACCTCAAGAAGCTGGGCCTGTGGGACGACGTGATGGTCATGGACCTCAAGCACTTCGACGGTTCGCTGCGCCGCATCGACCGTGTGCCTGAAGAGCTCAAGAACCTGTACGCCACCGCTTTCGAAGTCGAACCAGTGTGGCTGGTTGAAGCGGCATCGCGTCGCCAGAAGTGGATCGACCAGGCGCAGTCGCTCAATATCTATATGGCAGGCGCATCGGGCAAGAAGCTCGACGAAACCTACAAGCTCGCATGGGTACGTGGCCTCAAGACCACCTACTACCTGCGCACCATCAGCGCCACGCATGCAGAGAAGTCGACCGTGTCTCGCGGCCAACTCAACGCCGTGTCCAACATGGTGGGCGGTGGTGCCAACGCTGCACCGCAGCAAGCGCAAGCACCTGTTGAAGCTGCACCCGCAGAGCCCGCAACCGATATCAAGTTCTGCTCGATCGACAACCCCGATTGCGAAGCTTGCCAATGATCGCGACTTGCGAGTGATCAACACACGATGACTCGCACTTCATCAACATGAACAACAAGGCCTCAACATCTCCATCAAGGTGTGAGGCCTTGTTCGACTGATGATCTTTCAATGCCTTCTTGATGCATTTCGATGCAAGCCCGCAACAACCACGGGCCTTTCATGTCAAGAAGTGCTTGGTGTTTTTAACAACACCCTTTCATAATCCGACTCCATAGGATGTTCAACATGCTGGTCTGGGAAGACGACTCCTCCAACTCATCTTCAATGCCCAACGGTTCTGTGCCCCCTTCGCTTGGCGATGCACGGAACACGGCCCCGTCACCTCTCGCGAACGGCCAGGCAAGCATTGCATCCAGCGCACCAGGCGCCAACACCATGTCCTCCACCACACCGACACCCGCAGCCCCAATCGGTGGCTCGACA
>NZ_SCTN01000198.1 GCF_004297345.1 Aquabacterium sp.
GTGAAGCGCTCGATGCGACGCATCATGCCGATGTCACGACGTTCGCACAGGGTCACGGCCAGGCCGCTGCGGCCAGCACGACCGGTACGGCCAATGCGGTGAACGTAGTCTTCTGCCTTCATGGGCATGCCGTAGTTGATCACGTGGGTGATCGTGGGCACGTCGATGCCGCGAGCGGCCACATCGGTGGCCACCAGCACTCGCAGTTGACGCGAGCGCAGTGCTTGCAGCACGCGGTTGCGACGGCCTTGAGGCATGCCACCGTGCAGGGCGGCCACGGCGTGACCCATGTCAGCCAGGCGGTCAGCCAGGATGTCGGCATCGCGCTGGGTGCTGGTGAAGATCACGGCCTGGTCAACGTCCTTGGACGTCAGCAGGTGGTCCAGCAGTTCGTTCTTGTGCGACAGCGAGTCGGCCAGGTGCAGGCGTTGCTCGATGTTGTCATGGCTGTCCGTGTGCGACGAGACTTCGATGCTCACGGCATCGCGTGTCAGGCGCTGAGCCAGTTGGCCCACGTGACCGGCGAAGGTCGCGCTGAACATCATGGTCTGACGGTTTTCAGGCGTCTGCTCGGCGATGGCTTCGATGTCTTCGATGAAGCCCATGTCCAGCATGCGGTCGGCTTCGTCCAGGATCAGCACTTCCAGGTTGGACAGCACGCAAGCGCCGGTACCCAGGTGGTCGAGCAGACGGCCAGGGGTGGCGATCAGCACGTCCAGCGGGCCGCGCAGGGCCTTGAGCTGAGCAGCGTAAGGCACGCCACCCACGATGGTGGCCACGCGCAGACCTTGCATGTGACGGCCGTAGGTGTCGGCAGCCTTGGCCACCTGCATGGCCAGCTCACGTGTAGGTGCCAGCACCAGGACGCGAGGGCCGTAGGTCTTGCCCTTTTCACGGCGCTTGGTGTTGTCGCCACGGGCGGCAATGATGCGTTCCAGCGAAGGCAGCATGAAGGCGGCGGTCTTGCCGCTACCGGTGCTGGAGGCCACGCGCAGGTCGGCACCCTTCAGGGCTGCGGGAATGGCTTCAACTTGAACCGAGGTCGGTTGGGTGTAGCCGGAGTCCTGCAGCGAGCGGCACAGCATCGGGCTCAGGCCCAGGTCTTCAAAGCGGGGGCCTTCGTAAGCGGCTTCGGCAGTGCCTTCTTCGCCTTCGACAGCTTCGTCTGCGTCTTCACCGAATTCTTCGGCTTGCAGGCGGCGCGCCAGGGCGTCGATCAGGGAAGCGCTGTGGGCGTCGACACGCGACTCGTCCACGGATGCTTCGATCTGGTCATTCTGGGGCAATTGGTTTTCTTGTGACATAACTTCTTTCAAGCAAGACAAAGCGCTGCCACTTGCCGAAAAAGGCAAGCAACAAAACGCCACGGTCAGGCGTTGACAAATCGTCAGACGGCCTGAGCCAAGGTGGGGTCGCTATGGATTCGTGTCCGTACTTCGTGACAAGCGCACAAACTGATCGAGCAAGTTGGCTCGGTCATCCGGCGAAGGCTCTAGCCTCAAGGGGCCACGGTGAGTCGGTTGATAAGCGACGGCATCGCCGCCAACCGGAACTCAAGACACGCTCTTGGTTGTTAGCCTGCACGTTTTGAAAGGCTTCTCTTGAAGGAGAGCTTCCGAAACCTTGTGCGGTGAACAACCCGGCTTGAAAAAGGTCAGAGGGGATGATCTTTAAACTTCGAGCCATCTCTGGCTGCGAAGTCGCTCATTGTGTCATCCCCTCAGGGTTTTGTCTAGTACCCTGTGCAAATCACTTCTGGCGGACCATGGACAGCTCAATGGTCTGGTGGCGGCCGCGCAGGGCAAAGTCCACGCCGATAGGAAGCAGAACCAGGCAAACGATGGCAAGGGTCAACATGGGGCACCTCAGCTTTCTTCTTGACGGTTTCTTGTCTGGGGCCGACCTGAAACAAGCGCCGGGATTGATTTCGCAGCATGCGCCGATGGCGCGATCTGCAAATCAGGATAAACCTTCATCAAATCGTCATATTTCTCCTGTCTGGATGGCTTGTCAAATGGCACGACAGTGCCTGCGACAATGACGTCATGTCTGATCTGTTCAAACTGGAGCCGGCGCCGCCACTGGCCGAGGCGCTTCGTCCGCATCAACTGTCCGATGTGATCGGGCAGACTCATTTGCTGGGTGAGGGCAAGCCGCTGCGCCTGGCGTTCCAGTCCGGCAGGCCGCATTCGATGATCCTGTGGGGGCCGCCTGGTGTGGGCAAGACCACGCTGGCGCGCTTGACGGCGCAGTCGTTTGATTGCGAGTTCATCGCCTTGTCGGCGGTTTTTTCGGGCGTCAAGGACATCCGTGCGGCCATGGAGCAGGCCGAACAAAATCTGGCGCGAGGCAAGCACACGATCTTGTTTGTGGACGAGATCCATCGCTTCAACAAATCGCAGCAGGATGCCTTGTTGCCATATGCCGAGTCTGGTCTGGTCACCTTCATTGGGGCAACCACAGAGAACCCTTCATTCGAAGTGAACTCGGCCTTGTTGTCGCGCGCGCAGGTCTATGTGCTGAAGTCGCTGACAGATGAAGAGCTCAAGCAACTGCTGGCGCGCGCGCAAGCCAAGGCCTTGTCGCACCTGCAATTTGACGAACTCGCGGTCGATACCCTGGTGGGCTATGCCGATGGCGATGCAAGGCGCTTTCTGAATTTGCTGGAACAGTGCAACACGGCGGCCGGTGCAGCAGGCACCACCCACATTGATGCCGCCTTCATTCAGAACGCGTTGACGCTCAATGCCCGTCGTTTTGACAAGGGCGGCGATAACTTCTATGACCAGATTTCGGCCTTGCACAAGTCGGTGCGCGGCTCGAATCCGGATGGTGCGCTGTACTGGTTGTGCCGCATGCTTGATGGCGGCGCAGACCCGCGTTATCTGGCGCGGCGGATCGTGCGCATGGCGTGGGAAGACATTGGCCTGGCTGACCCGCGCGCCATGCAGATCGCCAATGATGCTGCCGAGACGTTTGAGCGGCTGGGTGCGCCAGAAGGCGAGTTGGCCTTGGGCCAGGCTGTGATCTATCTGGCTGTGGCCGCCAAAAGCAATGCCGGCTACAAGGCCTACAACCAGGCGCGCGCTTTCGTGAAGCAGGACAAATCACGCGAGGTGCCGGTGCATCTGCGTAACGCACCTACCAAGCTCATGAAAGAGCTGGGCTATGGGCACGAGTACCGCTATGCCCATGACGAGCCGCACGCCTATGCCGCTGGCGAAACCTATCTGCCTGATGGCATGGCTGATCCGCAGTGGTATCAGCCTGTGCCGCGAGGGCTGGAGGCCAAGATCGCCGACAAGATGGCCTTCTTGCGCAAGCTGGACGAAGAGTCCGGCGGGCGCTGACCTTTATTGCTCAGGGCAGTGTGATCGTGATGTTGGCTACTTGGGGCGCCAGTTGAACGATGTGGTGGTGGGCGCCCAAGGCCTGCTTGGTTTGCTCGGTCAATTGCCAGCGCAGCCCGAGGAAACCCAGCAAAGCCATCAGCCCGAAAACCGAGCCGATCACCCACAGCGGCACTTCGTTCTTCAACTGGTTCTGCACGCGATCCGGTGCCGACCAATGCGGCGCAAAACCGGCGCCGTGGCCTTTGATGCGGGCGATTTCGTCGCCCAGTCGCGCAGTGAGGTAGCCGAGCTTCTCTGTGCCTTCCAGCAAGTACTTGCCTTGAAAGCCAAGTAGCAGGCAGATGTGGAAGACCTCCAGTGCTTGTACGCGCGGCGCGCCTTGCCGGCGCAGGTCTTCCAGTTTTTCGAAGAATTGCTCGCCAGCCAACTGCTCGCCGAAGAACTGCATCTGCAAGGGCAGACGGATCCAGGCATCACGAGCCTTGAAGCCGGACATCAGCACCGCTTCGTCTACTGTTGCGCAGAAGGCGTACTTGCACAGGTAGATGTCTTCGGCGGAGGCCTGCATGCGCGTGGCACCCCGCTCGAACGCGGTCAGGAATTGCTTGATGCGATCGCGAAACACGTCCGCATCCATCGGGGCGTGTTTGCCCTTGAGGAGGAACAGCAGGTAGAAGCCGTCGTACATCAGATCCAGCAGAGATGCCGCATCCTTGTCGGCTGAGGCCACTGCGCGCAGGTTGGTCTGATGGCGAGGCGTGCCGACTTGATCTGGAAACAAGCGGGGGGCGTTGGCGGCGGGGCTCATGTCAGGTGCTCCATCATCGGGCGTTCATCAGTCGGTCATCAGGCGGGTTCAGTCGAGGGCTGTCAGGCATTCACGGCCACCAGTTCCAGGCGCAAATCCTGGATGCCGGAGGGCACGTAGATGCTGAGCGCTTGTGCCTGCATCATGCGATCGTAGAGTGCGCCGCGCGACTCCAGTGTGAAGTAGTAGCTGCCTGGTCGCACCGGCACGGCGGCCGGTACTTGAGGCGCATGAACCAGCTTCACGCCGGGCATGGCCGACAAGACCAGCTTGTCCACATCGTCCGGCGCGCCCAGCTTGAAGCGTGCGGGCACCACGTCCACCAGTTCGGCAGGCGGCATGGCGGCGGATACACCCAGGTAGAACTGCGTGGTCGCACTGATCTGCTCCGAATCCAGTCGGCCTTGATGGAAAGACGGGACGTTTTCCTGCAGGTTGATCGCGAAGTAGCGCGTCGAGATCACCGTTTCCAGCAAGTCGCGCACGATCTGATCCAGTCGGGTGAACGCCGGTCCGGGGTTCACATGGTCGTAGGTGGGCAGATCGGCCAGCGTGAAGGTCTTGGAGAAGGTCATCAGCGCACCGGCCAACTCCAGCAGGCGCTCGAACAGACGCTCCGGATGCAAGGCTGGATGGCGTGCAAGGTGGGACAGGCCAGCGAACGCGGCGCTGGCGGTGTGCAGCAGCCAGAACGATGCGACATCGCCTGAACGGAATTCGATGACGTTCTTGCTGGGCTCGCGATGCATGCCGTAGAGCGCATCCACCTTGGCTTGCATCACGTCCAGAAGGCGGCGCAGGTGCAGGAACAGCGCTGGTGATGCCTGGATGTTCAGGCACGGCGGCATGAAGCGGCCGTCCAGTTCATGCCCACCTGTCGAGGTTTTCTTCAGGCGCAGCAGCGGCAGGCTGACCAGATGCCCACGGGGCTCCGAGTCGGACAGCAAGCGAGCTGATTTGCGCAGCACTACCAGTTCGGCCGGAACCGCGTCTGTATAGGCATCTGCGGCTTGAATGGGGCTGCGGTAGTAGCGGGCGGCGGTGTCGGCTTCTTCTCGCGTGGCGGCCATGTTCGTGCCATTGCTGCGCAGAGGCGCCAGGGCCAGGTGGAAGACCGTGTCGGTGCCAGTCTGGTTGCCTGATTCAGTCAACGCCGAAAGCGACACGGGTGGCGGCAGCTCGTCTTCTGTCGGCGCATTGAAGAGCTCCCCATCCGGGAACACGACCTGCAATTCAAGGATGCGCAAGAGGCCTGTCTGCAAGGCGTCTGGATCAATCTTGATGTGGCGAACGCCCCATGCATACGGATGAAGCAGGCGTGACATCTGGGCCAGGCGCCACTCGTGATACGCGTCTTGCTGCTGGAAGTGTTGCGGCCTGAGGAAAAGGCCTTCTCCCCATAGGATCTTGGGTGACTGGATCACTTTTATCTCTTTCTTGTATGTATCAAGGGCAGGGCATGGCGACCGAGCGCACCGTGCTGGCTGCCTGACCGATGGCTTCACCAACCTGAATACTCAAGGCGCATGCGTGCGCACCGATGGTCAGGCCGGTCTTGTCTGCGGCCGCGGTGCTGAAGGCATAGCGCCAGCGTCCTGCCAGGGCATTCTTGTAAAGGGCGACGATGCCGATGTAGCGGGCTTCACGCGCAACCTTGTCCATGGCTTCGTGGTGCTGATTGGGGACGAGCTGGAGCTCGCGTACGCCGACGAGGTCATCGCCGAGCACCGCCTTTTCCTTTGCGGCATCACCGAAGGTGTCGTAGCTTGCCTGGAGGAACGCGTCCGGGCTTTTGAGCTTGTAGATGCGCACGACCAGCGCCAGCGCATGGCCCTGTTCATCCACGTTGAGTGACTCGCTGGCATACACGCGCCAGTTCACTTTGTAGTCCGGCATGGCGCTGTCAGGGATCTCGGGCGCGGGTGGTACATCTGGCTTCTTCAATCCGACAGCTGAGAGTGCTGCATCCGTTGCGCTGCTGATCATGCCCAGCAGACCATCACTGGATGACGATGGTGCCGAAGGTGTACCGGGCATGGTGGGCATTGCTGGCCCAGAGGGAATGGACGGTGCGGACGCGCAGCCGCTGATTGCAACGCTCAATGCAACGCTTGACGCAAGCAAGGATGCGGCGATCAGATCGCCGATGCGCACGCCGAGCCTCTCCCTTGTTCTTGTGTTCATACTTCTTGAGCGGGGCGCCCTGTGCCCATCGCAGGCGCGTAGTTTAAGAAGCTCTGACGGCCCGATGAATGAGGCTCCCCCACTGGAGGGGGTGGTGATTTGCAACCAAGTGAAAGAGTCTGTAAATCACCCCCCTATGGGGGCAGGCAGTTATTTCGAATTCGGCTTTAATCCGGCCTGTCGCTTGATGCCAAAGTGCTTTCGCGGCAACGATAAAGATCAAACAGGGAGTAGTAGATTGAGTCTGGCATTCGTACGCCGCGGCATGTGCTGCGCGGTGATGGTTTCCGTGCTGTCGGCCTTGACGGCATGTTCGTCCACACCAAAGAAGGATGATGTGGCGGCCAGGTTGGCTGTGCAGGAGCAGGTCAACGAAAACCTGGCTGCAGCGGACAAGGCCCAGAAGCAAGGCAATACTGAACAGGCCATGGTTCAACTCGATCAGGCGATCAAGGCTGATCCTTCGTCCAAGGCGCCATGGCTGAAGAAGGCTCAGATCCATTTTGATGCGCATCAATACGGGCCAGCGATCACCGAGTCGCAGGAAGTCCTTCAGCGGGACGTGAACGACCTGACCGCCAAGAGCATTCTGGCTGTGAGTGGCTTGCGCGTGAGTGCCCTGGCGCTGGAGCAATTGCGCAAGGCCAATGAAGTTAACGGCTCGACGCGTAGTGAGGCAGAGAGTGTCGCCAAGCTGATTCGAGAAGCTTTGGGCGAACCCATCCTTGTGCCACAACCCGTCGCTGCGGCCTCCGAGCCCGTGAAAGCGAAGACCGCGGCCAAGTCTCAACCCAGAGCAGTGCTGGCCGCCGCATCGGCAGTGCCTGCCGTGCCCCGTACCAATTCCGCACCAGCAGCCGCACCAGCGCTGGCGCAGCCCGTGAAGTCCACACCTCCAGCCACTACGGCACGAGCCGCAGGAGCTTCGGGTGGTCGCAACAATCCCTTTGGTGCTTTGCAGTAAACAGTTCAAGGAAGGAGCCTTTCCATGGCCAAGAAAGACAGCGTTCAAAAACGTCTGGAGCGCGTGCGCCCACCGCGTGTTCAGCTCACGTATGACGTCGAGATCGGCGATGCCATCGAGCAAAAAGAGCTGCCCTTCGTGATGGGCGTGATGGGTGATTTCACCGGTCAGCCCGATCCGGACAAGCCTGCGCCCAAACTGAAGGACCGCAAGTTCGTCAACGTCGACATGGACAACTTCGACGAGGTCATGGCCGGCATGGCGCCGCGCGCCAGCTATCGCGTCAAGAACAAGCTCAGCCCTGAAGGCGGCGAGTTCGCCGTGAACCTCGAATTCAAGAAGATGGATGACTTCCGTCCTGAGTCCGTTGTTGAGCAGGTCGAGCCGCTTCGCAAGCTGCTGGAAGCGCGTACCAAGCTGTCTGACCTGCGTAACAAGTTGGCCGGCAACGAGAAGCTGGAAGATTTGCTGGGCCAGGTGCTGAGCAATACCGAACATCTCAAGACCTTGGGCGCCCAGGCTCAGCAAGATCAGGAGTAAGACCATGAGCGCACAACTGCAAGCCCAGACGGGCGCATTGGCCGAAAGCGTCAGCCTGCTGGATGACATCGTCGCCAAGAGCAAGGTCGCCAAGACCGATACCGAGCATGCTCGCGCCAAGGACATCATTGGCGAGTTGGTCAAGGAGGTGCTGGACGGTACCGTGGTGGTGTCGGACAACCTGTCGGCCAACATCGATGCCCGCATCGCCGAGATCGACCAGCTCATCTCTGATCAGCTCAGCGAAGTGATGCACGGCGCCGAGTTCCAGAAGCTCGAATCCTCGTGGACTGGCCTGCAGTACCTCTGCAAGCAGACCTCCACGGGCGAGCAGATGAAGATCAAGGTGCTCAACACCACCAAGAAGGAACTGGTCAAG
>NZ_SCTN01000199.1 GCF_004297345.1 Aquabacterium sp.
CCGACTGTTTCAACCGACTGCCTCAACCTTCAAGCCAGGAAACTCATCTCATGAGCGCTACACCCGAAACAACCACCCCCGGTTTCAAGCCCAAGAAGTCCGTTGCCCTGTCGGGCACTGCCGCCGGCAACACGGCCCTGTGTACCGTTGGCCGCACGGGTAACGACCTGGCCTACCGTGGCTACGACATCCTGGACGTCGCCACCACCTGTGAATTCGAAGAAATCGCCCACCTGCTGGTGCACGGCAAGCTGCCCACCGTGGCCGAACTGGCTGGCTACAAGGCCAAGCTGAAGTCGCTGCGCGGCATCCCCGCCGGCCTGAAGACCGCGCTGGAGCAACTGCCCCCGTCGGCCCACCCGATGGACGTGATGCGCACCGGCGTGTCCGTGCTGGGTTGCCTGCAGCCCGAGAAGGACGACCACAACCACCCCGGCGCCCGCGACATCGCCGACAAGCTGATGGCCTGCCTGGGCTCGATGCTGCTGTACTGGTACCACTTCGCCTACAACGGCAAGCGCATCGACGTCGAGACCGACGACGACTCGATCGGCGGCCACTTCCTGCACCTGCTGCACGGCGAGAAGCCCCGCGACAGCTGGGTGCGCGCCATGCACACCAGCCTGATCCTGTACGCAGAGCACGAGTTCAACGCGTCGACCTTCACCTCGCGCGTGGTGGCCGGCACGGGCTCGGACATGTACTCCGCCCTGACCGGTGGCATTGGCGCCCTGCGTGGCCCCAAGCACGGTGGTGCCAACGAAGTCGCCTTCGAGATCCAGAAGCGCTACGACACACCTGACGAAGCCGAGGCCGACATCCGCGCCCGTGTCGAGAAGAAGGAAGTCGTGATCGGCTTCGGTCACCCCGTCTACACCGTGAGCGACCCCCGCAACGTGGTCATCAAGAAGGTGGCGGAAGACCTGTCCAAGGAACAGTCGAACATGAAGATGTACGACATCGCCGAGCGCCTCGAATCGGTGATGTGGGAAATCAAGAAGATGTTCCCCAACCTGGACTGGTTCTCGGCTGTGAGCTATCACATGATGGGCGTGCCCACCGCGATGTTCACCCCGCTGTTCGTGATCGCCCGTACCTCCGGCTGGTCGGCCCACGTGATCGAACAGCGCATTGACGGCAAGATCATCCGTCCATCGGCCAACTACACCGGCCCTGAAGACCAGAAGTTCGTGCCCATCAAGGACCGCAAGTAATCCTTGAGCCGAACCCTGGGCGCCACATCTTCGACGCATGAACCGTCGTGATGTGGCGCCTTGTCACTTGCTGACCGCCGCACCAGCACTTCGACCTCAAACGCCGCATCTGATTCTCCGCCCACGATCACCGCATCACAAGGCCGCCCCATGAACACGAATTTCCGCAAGAACCTGCCCGGCACCTCGCTGGACTACTTCGACACCCAAGCCGCTGTTGAAGCCATCAAACCCGGCGCCTGGGCCACCCTGCCCTACACCTCACGCGTGCACGCCGAGAACATCGTGCGCAAAGCGGATCCGGCCATCATCAACGACTGCCTGACGCAGCTGATCGAGCGCAAGCGCGACCTTGACTTCCCCTGGTTCCCCGCTCGCGTGGCCTGCCACGACATCCTGGGCCAGACCGCGCTGGTGGACCTCGCCGGCCTGCGTGACGCCATCGCCAAGGAAGGCGGCGACCCCGCCAAGGTCAACCCCGTGGTGCCCGTGCAGCTGATCGTGGACCACTCGCTGGCCGTGGAGTGCGGTGGCTTCGACCCCGATGCCTTCAAGAAGAACCGCGACATCGAAGAGCGCCGCAACGAAGACCGCTTCCACTTCATTGAGTGGACCAAGAACGCCTTCGCCAATGTGGACGTGATCCCTGCGGGCAACGGCATCATGCACCAGATCAATCTGGAGAAGATGTCCCCCGTGATCCACGCTGACAAGGGCGTGGCCTACCCCGACACCTGCGTGGGCACCGACTCGCACACGCCTCACGTGGACGCGCTGGGCGTGATCGCCATCGGCGTGGGCGGCCTGGAAGCCGAGAACGTGATGCTGGGCCGCGCCTCGTGGATGCGCCTGCCTGAAATCGTCGGCGTGAAGCTGACGGGCGAGCGTCAACCTGGCATCACCGCCACCGACGTGGTGCTGGCGCTGACCGAGTTCCTGCGCAAGTCCAAGGTTGTGGGCGCCTACCTGGAGTTCTACGGCGAAGGCGCTTCGAAGCTGACCATTGGCGACCGCGCCACCATCTCGAACATGGCCCCCGAATACGGCGCCACCGCCGCCATGTTCAGCATCGACCAACAAACGCTGGACTACCTGACGCTGACGGGCCGCGATGCAGCCCAAGTCAAGCTGGTCGAGACCTACGCCAAGCAAGCCGGCTTGTGGTCTGACAGCCTGGCCAAGGCCGTGTACGAACGCGACCTGACGTTCGATCTGTCCAGCGTCGTGCGCAACATGGCTGGCCCGTCGAACCCGCACGCCCGCGTGGCCACGTCTGACCTGGCTACCAAGGGCATCGCCGGCAAGTGGGCCATGCCGGCCGCTGGTGAAGGCACCATGCCTGATGGCGCCGTGATCATCGCCGCCATCACCTCGTGCACCAACACCTCCAACCCGCGCAACGTGATCGCGGCCGCCTTGCTGGCCCGCAACGCCAACAAGCTGGGCCTGACGCGCAAGCCCTGGGTGAAGTCTTCGCTGGCCCCTGGCTCGAAGGCGGTGGAGCTGTACCTCAAGGAAGCCAATCTGCTGGGCGACCTGGAGAAGCTGGGCTTCGGCATCGTGGCTTTCGCCTGCACCACCTGCAACGGCATGTCCGGCGCGCTCGATCCGGTCATCCAGAAGGAAATCGTTGACCGCGATCTGTACGCCACCGCCGTGCTCTCAGGCAACCGCAACTTCGACGGCCGCATCCACCCCTACGCCAAGCAAGCCTTCCTGGCTTCGCCCCCGCTGGTCGTGGCCTACGCGATTGCCGGCACCGTGCGCTTCGACATCGAAAACGATGTGCTGGCGGTGGTCGATGGCAAGGAAATCCGCCTGAAGGACATCTGGCCTTCGGACGACGAGATCGACGCCATCGTCAAGGTGGCCGTCAAGCCCGAGATGTTCCGCGCTGTGTATGAGCCCATGTTCGCCATCCAGGCCGACAAGGGCGTGCAGGTGAGCCCGCAGTACGACTGGCGCCCACAGTCCACCTACATCCGCCGTCCTCCCTACTGGGACACGGAAGGTGTGGGCGCCCTGGCCGCCAACCCGCGCACCTTGAAGGGCATGCGCCCGCTGGCCATCCTGCCGGACAACATCACCACCGATCACCTGTCGCCCTCCAATGCGATCCTGATGAACTCGGCGGCCGGTGAATACCTGCACAAGATGGGTCTGCCTGAAGAAGACTTCAACTCCTACGCCACCCACCGTGGTGACCACCTCACTGCCATGCGCGCCACCTTCGCGAACCCCACGCTGAAGAACGAGATGGTGCGCGATGCCGACGGCAAGGTGAAGGCCGGTTCGCTGGCCCGCATCGAGCCCGAAGGCAAGGTCGTGCGCATGTGGGAAGCCATGGAGACCTACTACGAGCGCAAGCAGCCGCTGATCATCGTGGCCGGCGCCGACTACGGCCAGGGCTCTTCGCGTGACTGGGCTGCCAAGGGCGTGCGCCTGGCTGGCGTGGAAGCGATTGCGGCCGAAGGCTTCGAGCGCATCCACCGCACCAACCTGATCGGCATGGGCGTGATGCCCCTGGAGTTCAAGCCAGGCACCAACCGCCTGACCCTGAACCTGGATGGCACCGAGACCTACGACGTGGAAGGCGATCTGAAGCCTCGCGCCGATCTGAACCTGGTCATCACCCGCAAGAGTGGCGAAGTGGTGAAAGTGCCGATGACCTGCCGCCTGGATACGGCGGAAGAGGTGTCGGTCTATCAGGCTGGTGGCGTGTTGCAGCGTTTTGCACAGGACTTCCTGGCTGCGAACAAGGCTGCGTAAGCGCCAAGCAGCAGGATCCAGAGCTTGCCCATGAACGCACTGCTCATTCTCAAGCTGGTTCTGGTTCCTTCGCTCATCGCTGGCGTCACCATCGCAGGCCGCCGTTGGGGGCCTGCTGTCGCAGGCTGGCTCTCGGCCTTCCCCGTGATCGCCGGCCCCATCCTGCTGTTCATGGCCTTGGAACAAGGCGCCAGCTTCACGGCCACTGCAGCCGTGGGCACCTTGTCCGCCGTTGTGGCGAACATCGCGTTCGGCCTGGCTTATGCCCGCACTGCGCGTCGATATCCCTGGCTGCTCAGCGTGACCGCCGGTTGGCTGGCCTACTTCCTGGTGGTGGCGATCCTGCGCCAACACACCCCTGCGATTTCGTACATTGCCCCCATCGTGCTGGCGGCCTTGCTATTGGCTCCTGCCCTTTACCCCTCAACACCAGCCCAACAGCATGCGCCATCACGCCCAGCCAATGACCTCGGCCTGCGCATGCTGGCAGGCGCCATGCTGACAGGCCTGGTCACGCACTTTGCTGCCAGCCTGGGCCCAGGCTTGAGTGGCATGTTGGCCATGTTCCCGGTCATGGGCACCGTGCTGACCGTGTTCACACACAGACACGATGGTTCTGCTGCCGCCATCAAGCTACTCAAGGGCATGGTGCTGGGTTATTACGCCTTCAGCACGTTTTGCATCACACTGGCCATGGGCCTGCAAGCTTTACCCATTGCGCCCGCGTTCCTCATGTCGTTCGGTGCAGCAGCGTGCGTGCAAGTCCTGTCGCGCATGTTCATGCTGCGCAGCGAAGCAGCCACAACCGACCTGCCTCTGCCCGTCAATTTAATGACAAGTCAAACAGGCACGACCGATTAACGCTTGCGTCAGCCCCATACGGCGGCCATCCGCAAGCAGTCCTTCTTTTCACGGAATTTGGAGTCATCCATGAGTCAAGCACCCCAAATCAAGATCCCCGCCACCTACATCCGTGGCGGCACCAGCAAAGGCGTGTTCTTCCGCCTGCAAGACTTGCCTGCTGCCTGCCAGCAACCTGGCGAAGCACGCGACAAGCTGTTCATGCGCGTGATCGGCAGCCCTGACCCCTATGCTGCCCACATCGATGGCATGGGCGGCGCCACGTCGTCCACATCGAAGTGCGTGATCCTGTCCAAGTCCAGCGTGCCCGATCACGATGTGGACTACCTCTACGGCCAGGTCTCGATCGACAAGCCCTTTGTGGATTGGTCGGGCAACTGCGGCAACCTGTCGACGGCGGCCGGCGCCTTCGCCATCCACGCTGGCCTGGTTGACCCCGCCCGCATTCCGCAAAACGGTGTGGCCGTGGTCCGCGTCTGGCAAGCCAACATCAAGAAGACCATCATCGCCCACGTGCCTGTGACCAACGGCCAGGTGCAGGAAACCGGTGACTTCGAACTCGACGGCGTGACCTTTCCGGCCGCCGAGATCGTGCTCGAATTCATGGACCCGTCCGATGACGGCGATGAAGGCGGCTCGATGTTCCCCACAGGCAACCTGGTCGATGACCTGGAAGTGCCCGGCATCGGTACGTTCAAGGCCACGATGATCACCGCTGGCATCCCGACCGTGTTCGTCAATGCCAAAGACATCGGCTACACCGGCACCGAACTGCGCGAGCAGATCAATACCGACGCCGCAGCCCTGAAGCGCTTTGAAGCCATCCGCGTCGCCGGCGCCCTGCGCATGGGCTTGATCAAGACGCCCGAAGAAGCCGCCACCCGCCAGCACACGCCCAAGATCGCCTTCGTGGCGCCGCCCACTGCCTACACGGCATCCAGCGGCAAGACCATTGAAGCAGGCGATGTGGACTTGCTGGTGCGCGCCCTGTCCATGGGCAAGTTGCACCACGCCATGATGGGCACCTGTGCGGTAGCCATCGGCACAGCGGCAGCCATCCCCGGCACCCTGGTCAACCAGGCGGCTGGCGGCGGCGGCGAGCGCGAAGCTGTGCGTTTTGGTCACCCCTCCGGCACGCTGCGTGTCGGCGCCCAGGCCAAGCAGGTGAACGGCCAGTGGACGGTCACCAAGGCCATCATGAGCCGCAGCGCACGCATCCTGATGGAAGGCTGGGTGCGCGTACCCGGCGACACCTTCTGATCTGTTTTCAGGACAGAAACATTCGTCCGTTTACACGATCAATTGACCAAAAAGGCTGAAAGCGGGGGCAGTTCCCCGCTTGCCTTGGTCAGATTTGATGGCAAGATCCGCGCACCGGATGGCAGCCAACTGTCGTCCCCTGTTCCCGGCAAGTGATTGATCAAGGCCCACGTCATGACGAAGACCTCCTCCAGCAAGCTCCAGCGCTACCAACGCATCCGCACCCTGGCCATGTCGGCCGGCATGGTGCTGGGCATGGCCGCCGCCGCCTTTGGCCCGCAACTGGCCCACGCCGCCACCAAGACAGGCGGCAAGAAGACCATTGCCGAGAAATTTGCCGCCCTGCCGGAAGCCACCGCAGAGCAGTTGCAAGCCGCAGAGCGCGTGCTGATCGGCCGCTATGAATGCGAATTTGGCAAGCGTGTGTCCGTGGACCGCAATGACAAGAACAAGGGTTACTTCAACCTGAAACTGGGCAACCAGTCGTGGGTGATGAAGCCCGTGCTGTCGAGTACTGGCGCCATCCGCCTGGAAGACATCAAAGGTGCGGCCCTGCTGATTCAGATCCTGACCAAATCCATGCTGATGGACGTGAAGGCTGGCCACCGCATGGTGGACGGTTGCGTGCACGAGGTTCAACGTGCCGCAGAGATCGAGCTGGCCAAACAACCTGCTCGCCCGGCACTGTTTGAGCCCCCAGCTGGTGCACAGTAAACAGCGCCTGATCCCTTCCCTCAAGCCCGGTCTTCACCGGGCTTTTTAGCTTTTTCGCCCCGAAGCAGGGCACGCTTGGCACCTGATTTGAGTGAAATTCATTGAAATCCGCCCCCATGCGTGACTTTGCCTCTCGTACTAGGCGAAAATAGCAGGCTGCACGGAAATTGCATTTCCTTGTGACCGAAACGCGTTTTTGCCCAATCCACACCAGGTGAACACCATGTTGCAAGCCTATCGCCAACACGTTGCCGAGCGCGCCGCGCTGGGTATCCCCCCTCTGGCCCTGTCTGCCGGCCAAGTCGCTGACCTGATCGAGCTGATCAAGAACCCACCCGCTGGCGAAGATGCCTTCCTGCTGGATCTGCTGACGCACCGCGTTCCTCCCGGCGTGGACGATGCCGCCAAGGTCAAGGCTTCCTTCCTGTCGGCCGTGGCCCACGGCGACGTCAAGACCACCCTCATCTCCAAGGCCAAGGCCACCGAGTTGCTGGGCACCATGGTCGGCGGCTACAACGTCAAGCCCCTGATCGA
>NZ_SCTN01000200.1 GCF_004297345.1 Aquabacterium sp.
CATGGCGGTGACATCCTGCTTGAGCAAGTATTCCACCAGACGATTGGCGCCGTGCTTCATGCGCGTAAATACAAGCACCTGATGCCAGTTATTTGATTTGATCAGGTGGGTCAGCAATTCGCGCTTGCGATCCCGATCAACCGGGTGAACCTTTTGGGCAATGGTTTCCGCCGTGGCATTTCGGCGTGCAACCTCAATCACCTTGGGGCTGTTCAGCAAACGTTCTGCCAGCGCTTTGATCTCATCAGAGAACGTGGCAGAAAATAACAGGCTCTGTTTTTTGGGCGGCAAAATGGCCAACACCCGACGAATATCGTGGATGAAACCCATGTCCAGCATGCGGTCCGCCTCGTCCAGCACGAAATATTCAACGTGACTCAGGTCAAGAGTGCCTTGCTGATGGTGATCCAGCAAGCGACCAGGCGTGGCGACCAAAATATCCAAACCTCGACGCAAAGCCTCGATCTGTGGATTCATGCCTACGCCGCCGAACATCACGGCAGAGCGGATCGGAAGGTATTTGCTGTAAACACGTACCGATTCTTCAACTTGTGCAGCCAACTCCCGAGTCGGCGTCAAGATCAGTGCCCGCACATGACGCTTCGCTCCTGGCACATTGGCGGAGGAAGAGTTCATCAATTGATGGAGCAAGGGCAGGGTGAATCCAGCCGTTTTGCCCGTACCAGTTTGCGCACCAGCGAGTAGATCACCGCCTCCGAGCACAGCAGGAATAGCCTGCGCCTGGATGGGGGTGGGAGTTGAATAGCCAGCCTCGTGAACTGCTTTCAACAGGGGTTCCATCAACCCCAGACTTTCAAATGACATACAACAGGCCCACTTCAGGTGAAACGGCGACTGCACTCAACATGTCCGGGCCTGGATAAGTTGAGTCAACCGATTTGTGGCGCACCCGGTCAAAAATTGCCGACTGCGACGCGATGTATTTAATCGCGACTGATCAAATTGTAGATCTGAGCGTGAATATTTCATAGCTTCAAACGGGCGTTTGGCATCGACTTTGTGACTAAACCTGTTTCCAGATGTATCCGGTGCGCATCGCGAAAGTTCGTTTGCGTCATTTTGGGGACCGCGGGCGCCTCTAGAATCGCTGCATGAGTTCAATGGTCCTCGCACGCAAGTATCGCCCCAAGGGCTTCGACAGCATGGTCGGGCAGGGGCACGTTGTTCAGGCTCTGAGCAACGCCCTGTCGCAGCAGCGTCTGCATCATGCCTATCTGTTTACGGGTACGCGCGGTGTTGGCAAGACCACCGTGTCTCGCATTCTGGCCAAATCGCTCAATTGCGTTGGGCTCGATGGTCAGGGCACGATTACCGCATCTCCTTGCGGTCAGTGCCAACCCTGTCGAGATATTGACGCCGGGCGTTTTGTGGATTACGTCGAGCTGGACGCCGCATCCAATCGTGGCGTAGAAGAGATCTCGCAACTGCTGGAGCAGGCGGTTTACAAACCGGTCGTGGGGCGCTTCAAGGTCTACATGATCGACGAAGTGCACATGTTGTCGAACACGGCGTTCAACGCCATGCTCAAGACGCTGGAGGAGCCGCCTGATTATCTGAAGTTCGTGCTGGCGACGACCGATCCCCAGAAGGTGCCAGTGACGGTGTTGTCTCGCTGCTTGCAGTTCAATCTGCGACCCATGGCAGCGCAGACGGTACATGAGCATTTGTCGCAGGTGCTGGCGGTCGAGGGCATCGCTTTTGAGCCTGAAGCGCTGCGCCTGCTGGCACGCGCTGCGCGTGGCTCCATGCGCGATGCAATGTCTCTGGCTGATCAGGCTATTGCGTTTGGCGGCGGGCAGCTTCAGGAGGCGCCCGTGCGGCAGATGCTGGGCGCCGTAGATCGCCAGCATGTGCAGCGCATCATTGAATCGGTGGCCCAAGGTGATGGCAAGGGCGTGGTCGATGCAGTCGATACCTTGCGTCGACTGGGCCTGTCGGCCTCGGGGACGCTTGAGGAGCTGGCGACTGCGTTGCAGCGTATGGCTGTGATCCAGGCCGTGCCTGGGGTAGACGAGTCGGATGACCCTGATGAATTGGTCTGGCGTTCCCTGGCCCCTTTGTTGGCCCCGGATGAAACCCAGCTGTTCTACAGCCTGACCCTGCAAGGCCGTGCGGAATTGGCCTTGGCGCCTGATGAGTACAGCGGATTGTTGATGCTCTTGCTGCGCTTGCTGGCATTCAAGCCAGGTGGCGGTATCGGAACGGGGGCAAGCAGCCCCCCAAAAGCTGAAGGCTCGGTCACCAGGCGGCAGCCGTTGACCGAGCCAGTTCAGGTTGGCGCGCCCTCAGTTCGTGTTGCGCCATCGTCTGCACCAGCGTCAACGTCAACTTCAGCGCCTGTTCGCCTGCAATCGCCCGTGCCTGTCGCTGCTGCGCCTGAGATGCCCGCAGTGCGACCCCAGGCGGCGCCAGTCGCCCGGCAGGAGCCTGTGGATACGCCTTCGCCAGCGGGCGGTCAGGCCGTGCCGCCGTGGGAGGCCTTGCCACCCGAGGCAGACTTGTCCCTGGCTCAGGAGGAGCCTCCTGGCTTTGACATGCCGCCTCAGGACGAGTACACGCCGTCAGTTGAGCCTGATATGCGATCCGATGTGCCATCCGATGCGGGTGACGCATTGTCTGGCGCCGAGCTTGCAGCCGAGCGTGCGTCGGATCCTTTGCTGCGTGCCGTATCGCTCGATTTGCCGCCACCGGGTGCGGACCCCTTGTCTGATCGCTGGGCTGATCTGGTCGCGCAATTGAGTGCCAAGGGTGCGATCACGGCCTTGGTGCGTGAATTGGCCATGCAGGCTCAGTGTGTGGCACAGCAGGATGAGGGTGGGCAAAGCATGTGGCGTTTGCGCGTGGAGCGCGAGAGCCTGTGCAGTGGCAGCAACCGAGATCGCCTGGCGGCGGCCATGGGCCAGGCCCTGGAGGCAGCTGTCACGCTGGAGCTGGAAAAGGGCAAGGCCCACAATACGCCGGCCCAGCGCGATCAGGTCGCGCGCGAGCGCCGTCAGCATCAGGCTGATCATTTGATCGAAACGGACCCGTTGGTGCGCGGTCTGCTGTCGCAATACCCGGGTGCGCGCATCGTGCCTGGATCTATTCGACCTCTTTGAGTCGTTGCTTGGATAGCAGCGACAATCACGTTTTGCGCAAGAAAGGATGAGCCATGCTCAAAGGACAACTCGCCGGCTTGATGAAACAAGCCCAGCAAATGCAGGACAACCTCAAGAAGGCTCAGGACGAGCTGGCCAACATCGAGGTGGAGGGCCAGTCTGGTGCAGGCCTGGTCAAGGTTGTGATGACCTGCAAGAACGACGTCAAGCGCGTCACCATTGATCCCAGCTTGTTGGCTGACGACAAGGACATGCTGGAAGACCTCGTGGCCGCTGCATTCAACGATGCTGTGCGCCGTGCTGAAGCGACCAGTTCCGAGAAGATGGGCAAGCTGACGGCCGGCATGCCCATGCCTCCGGGTATGAAGTTCCCGTTCTGATCGGATGGCCGATCCCGCTCTTGATGGCCTGATCGAGGCTTTGCGCTGCTTGCCTGGCGTCGGCCAGAAGTCGGCTCAGCGCATGGCCTATCACCTGCTTCAGCATGATCGTGCCGGAGCCGTGAAGCTGGCGCGTGCGCTGGATGCCACGATGTCAGAGATTGGGCATTGCCAGCGCTGCCATACCTTCAGCAGGGCGCCAGTGTGCGATGTCTGCCTGGATCCGGAGCGTGATCGGCACTTGCTGTGCGTGGTCGAAACGCCAGCAGACCAGGCTGCCTTGGAGCGAACAGGCAGCTACAAGGGGCAGTACTTTGTGCTGCTTGGTCGCTTGAGCCCACTGGATGGGCTGGGCGCGCGTGACATTGGCTTGTCGGCCTTGCTGGAGCGCGCCTCGGATGGTGTCGTCAGGGAGGTGATCCTGGCTACCAATTTCACGGCGGAAGGCGAGGCCACTGCCCATGTGCTGGCCGAGCAGTTAAAGGCGCGCGGACTGAACGTGACCCGTCTGGCTCGCGGTGTGCCTGTGGGTAGCGAGCTGGAGTACGTGGACCTGGGTACCATTGCCCACGCGTTCATGGACAGGCGCTAAAAGAAGCGCCTGCTGCTGCCTGTCGCTACCATAGGCCTGCTTGCAGGCTCAGCTTTCAGCGTGCGCTGGCCACACGCACGCGTGCGTTGCGGTTCAAGGTAGGGCGGCCCTTGTTGCTCGTGTTGCTGCGAGCGGGGCTGCGGGCTGCGCTGGCCACCACACGAGTTGGTGCGCGGCCTTTGGCCGATGCGTTGTTGTTCGAACTGCGTGCAGTTGCCACATTGCGTGCGGCAGGCTTGCCCGTGGGCACGAACACCACGATGCTTTGGCCGCGCTGGAAGGTGGCTGATGCAGACACCCGGTTCCATTGCGCCACTTGCTGCGCCGAAGTGCGATAACGCTTGGCAATGCTGGCAACCGTGTCGCGTTTGCCAGCCTTGAAGCTCATGCGGCGCATCGGTGGCAGATCTGGGGCCAAGGCCATCATGGCGTTATCGGCCAGCGCTTCCGATACGTCCTGTTCGCGCTGTACGGAGCGCGGCACCAGCAAGGTGGAGCCAGCTTTGACCAGCATCTTGGGCGGGATGTGGTTGATGTCTCGCAGATTGCCTTCACTCATGCCGACCTGACGTGCTGCATCGCCAGGGCGCATCGTGCGGGGCACGACCCAGGCTGTCCAACTGGCCAGAGGGCCTTTGTGGTCGCTCAGGTTGTGCACGAACAGGCTGGCGTTGTCATAGGGCAGCAGCACCTGAGGGGTGCCTGCAGCCAGGATCACGGGCTTGTTGAGCGATGGGTTCAGGGCCTTGAATTCGTCGAGCGGCAAGCCTGCGAGGCGTGCAGCCAGGTTGGCGTCCAGGTCACGCTGAATGGGCACGCTCACGAAATACGGGTGGTTTTCAATGGGCGTGAGCGTCAGGTTGTACGCTTCCGGATGGGCCACGATGTTCTTGATGGCATGCAGCTTGGGCACGTAATTGCGTGTCTCAGGGGGCAAGTTCAAGCTGGCGTAATCGGTGGGCAGGCCCTGGCGTGCATTGCGGTTGATGGCCTTTTGCACATTGCCTTCGCCCCAGTTGTAGGCGGCCAGTGCCAGGTGCCAGTCGCCAAACTGCTTGTTCAGGCGTTGCAGGTAATCCAGCGCGGCGCGGGTTGAGGCCAGCACGTCGCGGCGGTCATCGCGAAACAGGTTCTGCTTGAGTTCGAAGTCCTTGCCTGTGGCGGGCATGAATTGCCAGATGCCTGACGCGCGGGCCGATGACATCGCCTGAGGATTGAACGCGCTTTCAATGAAGGGCAGCAGTGCCAGTTCGGTAGGCATCTGGCGGCGCTGGATTTCATCGACCACATGGAACAGGTAGCGGCTGGCGCGCTCGGTCATGCGTTGCACGTAGTCCGGGCGGCTGGTGTACCAGCGTTCGTGATCCAGCACCAACTGGCTTTCCAGCGCAGGCAGACCAAAACCTTGGCGCACACGGCCCCAGAGATCCTGATTGGCGGTGGTGTCGCTGAGGTCCACTGTGGCGTCGGGCCGAAGTGGGTCGGTGGGGGCGCCAGCGGCCTCTTTGGCGTCCTGTTCGTCAGTGGCGGCGGACGCGGCTTCGGCAGGTTTGAAGGCCACCTCGTTGCTGGCTGTCGCCACGCTGCTGTCTGTGCCGTTGATGGTGGCGGCGCCGATGTCAACGCGCAGGCCTGAGGTGGGATCTTGCTTGACAGCGCCGCGCAGGAATTTGCCTTCATTGCCGGCCAAGGCATTGCCAGAAGCCGGCGGCGACGATTGCAGCAGCTTGTCCATGTCAAGCTGCATGCGGCTTTGCGGGCCGTAGACCGAACCGCATGCTGTCAGGATCAGGCATCCCAATGCGGTGGTACTCAAGGTGAAGGTGCGTCGGATTGAGCGTGTGGTCTTCATCTTCAGAATGTGTTTTTCCATAGTCGCAGGGCGGCAAAGACAGCCTCGGGGCTGGCATCCGTTGCGCCGTGCTGCAGGGCGCTGGAAACCACTTCAGGTTCGGTGCAACGAAGGAAGGGGTTGATGGCCTTCTCGTTGCGCATGGTGCCGGGCAGGGTAAGCAGTGCGCGGGCTCGCAGAGCTTCGCAGTGCGCCTGATAGGCACCAAGGTCAAGGTTGTTTGGCTCAACAGCCTTCGCAAAGCGCAGGTTGCTGAGGGTGTACTCGTGCGCAGCACAGATGCGCGTTGCATCCGGCAAAAAATCCTTCAGCCGGGTGAGGCTGGCGTACAACTGCGCCATCGTGCCATCGAACAGGCGACCACATCCCGCAGAGAAGAGTGTATCTCCAACGAAGGCTGTCGGATCAGGCAGCGATTGATCTGGCTCAGGCGGTACCAGGTAAGCGATGTGACCAGCCGTGTGGCCAGGCGTATCCAGCACGTGGATGTGCAGGCCAGCCCATTGGATGATGTCACCTTCGCCCACACGATGCGTGATGCCGGATATTGCTTCGTGGCGTGGCCCATAGACTGCAGTGTGGTCAGATTGCAAGGCCTGCAGGCCGGCGGTGTGATCCGGGTGGTGATGGGTCACTAGAATGGCGGTCAGCGTCAACCTGCGTTGCTGCAGTGTGTCGAGCACAGGCGCAGCATCACCTGGATCCACCACAAGGGCTTGTTGGCCGTTGTGCAGCATCCAGATGTAGTTGTCGGTGAAGGCGGGTAGAGCTAGTAATTCCATGACCAGAGTCGATCCAATTATAGAGTTGCACCCCTGGTTGGCGTTGCCGCCCGGGCAGGCCCTGCTGGAGTGGGAGCAAGCGCAGATGGATCGCCTGGTGGCGGACATCTTTGGCTTTCATGCGCTGCAACTGGGTTTGCCTGAGTTGGATGGCTTGCGCATGAACCGCATGCAGCATCGCTGGTTGGCGCTGGACGCAGCTTACGCCCATTGGGCGCCACCTTCCGGTATGTCGCCATTGGTGCATGAGCCCTTGGTGGAGGGCGGGGAGATCCTCAATGGGGCGCCCTTCAGTTTGCGCTGTGATTTCGAGGCGCTGCCTTTTCCGAGCAATAGCCTGGATCTGGTGGTGTTGCCGCACGCATTGGAGCTGGCTCGTGATCCGCACGATACCTTGCGCGAGGTGGAGCGCGTGCTGGTGCCTGAAGGGCGCGTGGTGATCGCGGGCTTCAATCCAGCCAGCCTGTGGGGGATGTGGCAAAGAATGGGGCGCTGGGGTGCGCGTTCGGCTCTGGTGCTGCCTCAGGGCGAGTTCATCGCCTACTGGCGCTTGCGTGACTGGCTGCGGCTGCTGGATCTGGAGGTTGAGGCGGGTGGCTTTGGTTGCTACCGCCCGATGGTGCGCAGTGAGCAATCATGGGCGCGCCTGAGTTGGATGGAGCATGCGGGTGACCGCTGGTGGCCCGTATTGGGCGCCGTTTATTTTGTCGTGGCCGTCAAGCGGGCGCGCGGCATGCGCCTGGTGGGCAAGATCAAGAAGGCTCGTGTGGCGCCTAGCGCTGCACCAGCCGTTGTGGCGCAGCGCCATCAGCTCGATGGCCACTTTCAACAGGATTGAATGGATGACTGAATCAGCAACGCCTGCCGTCGTGATGTACACCGACGGTGCGTGCAAGGGCAACCCTGGTCGTGGCGGCTGGGGGGTGTGGATGGTGTGCGGCCCGCACGAAAAGGAAATGTGGGGCGGTGAGTTGATGACCACCAACAACCGCATGGAGTTGACGGCGGTCATTCAGGCCTTGTCGTCGCTCAAGCGCCGCTGCAAGGTCGTGATCTACACGGACAGCGAATACGTGCGCAAGGGCATCACCGAGTGGATCACCGGTTGGAAGCGCCGAGGCTGGAAAACGGCTGACGGCAAGCCTGTCAAGAACGACGATCTGTGGAAAACGCTGGAGCTGCAGGCGGCCAATCACGATGTGGACTGGCGCTGGGTGCGTGGCCACGCGGGTGACCCTGGCAATGAACGTGCTGACGGCCTGGCCAACCGTGGGGCGGCCGAGGCAAAGTGAGCAAGGTCCTCAGAGAATGAGGACCATGGTGAGCTTGTCGAAATAGCGTACTTGCCCGGGGCCATCAACGAGCTTGATGGCGTGGGGCAGCACGCCGCATGCCTGAAAGCCTGCGCGTTCATAAAGCCGGATGGCTGACTCACTGGATGTGCTGACCCGCAGGGTGATCTGCTCCAGGCCGATGGCCTTGCGAGCTTCAGCAATGGCGGCGTTGATCAGCATGAGGCCGACGCCTTTGCCGGTTGCCCTGGGGTTGACCATCATGCTGTTGAGTTCGGCACTGTGGCGCAGCTTCTGCAGCGATTGGCGCTCCAGGCCGATCATGCCTACGAGTTCCTGCCCGTCCCAGGCGCCCAGCAAAAAGGTGCCGCCTAGCGTTTCGTAGAGACCCAGACGGCCGATGTAGCTCTCGGGTGGGCGAGCCTGCTCGCTTTCGATGTCGGAATCAAAAGCATCAGGGTGCAACTTCAGGCCTTCATCACGAAGCCGTTTGTATGAACTCAGGTCCGCAGGCGCGATGCGTGCAATGCGGACGGAGGAATCAGTGCTGACCACGCAGGGTCTCCAGGGTGTTCATGTTGGTAAAGGCACTCGCGTCCGAAAACGCCAGGCTGGACCAGCGCTGACTGCGCACCCAATGGCCCACTTTGCGTTCACCGTTCACGAACTGGCTGACAGTGTCAGGGCAAACCCGCTTGTTGATCAATCCACAGACCCAATGGTGTCGCTCGTCCGGCGTGCCCGATTGCGTGCAAGGTATCACGATGTCGGCGTTTGTTTGCGCCGCACACTGCATCAATCGGGCGACGAGATCCTGGGGCAGGTGTGGCATGTCGCAGGGGACGACCATCAGCCACTCGGTGTCGGTATGGCGCAGTGCGGTGATGATGCCGGCCAGGGGGCCGTGGGAGCCTTGCACGTCGGGGTCATCGGGCCAGACGCCGCCCGAGGTGCTGGCATCGGTGATGTTGTCCAGGAGGTGCCGGTAGGCGGACAGGTTGCGGTTGGCACTGATACCCAGCCTGCCGCACTGCGCGTTCAAGGCTTCAAGCGACCAGGCGGCAAGAGGGCGGTCGCGATAGCTTACGAGGCCCTTGTCCTGCCCTTGCATGCGGCGCCCTTCGCCGCCGGCCAATAGCCAGCCCGTGACGTTGGTGGCGTTCATGGCGTTGTCTCGTGTGTTGTCAGCCACCGATGTAGCTCATTTCAATGCGTGCGCCTGTGTCTGCGTTGGTTTGATCTGCGGCCTGGGTGCGCAGTTGTGAATAACGGTCTTCCCGTTGTGCCCACAAGGCGGCGATGCGGGCTGTGATCTCATCGTCATGCAGCGATGCATCGCGCAACAGGCTGCGCAACTCATAACCTTGCGTGGCAAACAGGCAGGTATAAAGGCGCCCCTCGGTTGACATGCGCAAGCGAGAGCAATCGCCGCAGAACGCCTGGGTGACGCTGGAGATGAAGCCCAAATGGCCTGCGCCATCGGCATAAGACCAGCGCTCAGCGGTTTCTCCCGCATGCAGCGCCGCTGAGGGCCGCAAGGCGAAGGCCTGCTCGATGCGCGCGCGCACCTCGTGCGAAGGCAGCACATGCGCCATCTGCCAGCGGTTGCTCTGGCCCACATCCATGAATTCGATGAAACGCAGCTCGATGCCAGTGTGCCGGAAGTGCCGGGCAAGCGGCAGGATCTCCTGGTCGTTGACACCCTTCTGGACCACCATATTGACCTTGATGGGTGCCAGGCCGGCTGCACTTGCGGCTTCAATGCCGTCCAGCACATCGGCTACTTTCAGAGTGCTGTCGCTCATGCGGGCGAAGGTGGCCTCATCCAGCGCATCCAGGCTGACGGTGACGCGCTGCAGCCCCGCTTGCCTGAGCGCCTGTGCCTTGCGCTTGAGCAGGCTGCCATTCGTGGTCAAGGTCAGTTCAGGCGGCTGGCCATCCAGGGTGCGCAATTCGGCCAGCTTGGCGATCAGTCGCTCGATGTCCTTGCGCAGAAGCGGTTCACCACCAGTGAGGCGCAGCTTGCGCACGCCAAGCGCCATCGCCATGCGGGCAACCCGGGTGATCTCCTCGAAGGTCAGTAACTCGGCGTGCGGCAGGAAGGGGTGATCGGGCCCGAATACTGTCCGTGGCATGCAGTAGCCGCAGCGGAAGTTGCATCGGTCTGTGACCGAGATGCGCAGATCGCGCAGTGGGCGTCCCAGGCGATCGGGTCGCAAGGTGCCGTGCGATTCGGGGATCGCTACTGGCAACGCGTAGGAAGCTGGGGATGTGGATGTCCGGATGGGGACAACTCGGCCTTTGGGCTGAGTGACAGACTGACTCATGGCCCAGCATTGTGCGGCAATATGTGCGGTAACAAGCGCACGCGCGCTGCGGCCCTGCTGCCGACTCAGTTGTTCTGGGTGTTGCCGGACTGGCGCGCCGTGATGACCGGCGCGCGGCGAGCGCCATCAAAGCGCTGCTGCCAGTAAGCCTGGCGCATGTCTTCCACTCGAACCTGGCCGCCTGCGCGGGGGGAGTGGATGAACTTGTCGTCACCGATGTAGATGCCGACGTGGGAGAAGGTGTGGCGCAGGGTGTTGAAGAACACCAGATCGCCGGGCTTCAACTCGGATTTTTGAATGGGAATCAGATCGGGCGAGTTGGCTTGTTCGCTGGCGCGGCGGGGCAGGATCAGGCCCACGCTGTTTTCGAAGACATGGCGGGTGAAGCCGCTGCAATCGAAGCCGCTTTGCTCTGAGGTGCCGCCTCGGCGGTAAGGCACGCCCAGGAAGTTCATGGCAGACAAGACCAGTTCGGAGGCCATGTCTGAGGCCTTGTCGCGAACCTGCTGGGCCAGTTCCACAACGGGCTTGGTGTTGGGCAACAGGCCCTTGTCGGCCAGGAAGCGGGAGACTGGGTCGCTGTTGTCAGCGGCACTGGTGTTTGCGGACGACGGCGTGGCGGAGGCAGTGGCCTGGGGCGTGCCGTTGGTCGTGGCAGCCGAGCTACCTTGCACTTGCTGAGCTTGAGACGAAGCGGCGCCGAACATCAGGCCGACAGCCAGGAGGCATGCGGCGAGGGCGTTCGTGTGGACTCCAGAATGGATCCCGGGGGCTGTGTCACCCATTGACTGGGCTAGGCGGCCTTGACGGCGGATCGTGAAAAGCATGGATCGCAAGGGTAGGGGCTCATCCTTTGTGAGTCAACCTCGAAAGGCTGGGGAAAACCTGAGATTAGCACCGAATTTCCGGCTTTTTGTCCGAAGACGCCCCCTCAAGCGCTTCCGATTTGCGAAATATCAGACCGGACTCAATGCGTGGCGCGTGGTGTCGCGCTCGGTTGATGTGGCTGGGGTGGGCTTGATATGTCGCAAGGCGGAGGGCTGGCTGCCTGCCTATTCTGAACAAGGAAACTGGCTTTCGCTGGTTCAAGACGAAGACTTTGAGTCCCGGAGAACAGAACATGTCGAGCAACACAGCCCAAGTGACCCCAACGGCACCTGCCTTGCGTACAGAAGATCTGGCCCGCTTCAAGGCCCGGTTGCAGGATCAAGCCAGGGCCTTGAGTGCGCAGGACAGCGAGTTGAGGGCGCGTCTGGCAGCGGAGGAGTCTGTGACGGCCAACACCTTTGTGGCGGGCATTGAGGGCGCCATGGCGGCCGAAGCCGATGACGAGACCATCGCCTTACTGCACCACGAGCAAACTGAATTGGTCGCAACCAGGCAAGCGCTTGAGCGCATCGAGAGTGGCGACTATGGCTACTGCGAGGAGTGCGGCGATGCCATTGGCGTGGCGCGCCTGGAGGTGCTACCTGAAGCCCATCTGTGTGTGGGCTGTCAGGACATGCTGGAGCATCGCAAGGGGCGTTGATCAGGCGCCGAGTTGCTCGATCTGTTCCGTCAGTTCGAGCCAGCGCGATTCCAGCGTTTCGACCTCGTCACCCAGCGTCTTCAGTCGTTTACCTTGATCGGCACGTTCTGAACCAGACAGGTTCGGGTTGCCCAGGCTGTCCGTGAGGGCGGCTTGTTCTTCATGTGCCTTGGCCAGGCGCAGATCCAGCTGTTTGAGCTCTGCTTTGAGCGGCTTGGCTTGATCTGCCAGGCGCTGACGGACCTGAGCCTGCGCTTTGCGGTCTTCCTTGCTCTTGGCTGAGTTTTCTGCGGGCGGCGCTTCGGGCGCTGTCACAGGGGCCGCGGCTTGAGTTGCTTGCGCCGCCTTGCCGCCGTTGCTGCCATTGCCGCCTTTGCGGTCGGCATCGCGTGCAGCACGTGCGGCTTGTGCCACTTCCTTGGCTTGTTCCTGCAGCCACTTCTGGTAGTCGTCCAGGTCGCCGTCAAACGTACTGACATTGCCTTTGGCGACCAGCCAGAACTCGTCGCAGACCTCACGCAACAAGGCGCGGTCGTGGCTGACCAGCATCACGGTGCCTTCGAACTCGTTGAGCGCCATGCTCAAGGCTTCGCGGGTGGTGAGGTCCAGGTGGTTGGTCGGTTCGTCCAGCAGCAAGAGATTGGGGCGCTGCCACACGACCAGGGCCAGCACCAGGCGAGCCTTTTCGCCACCGCTGAACTGGCTCACGGGCTGGTTGACCATGTCGCCCGTGAACTGGAAGCGGCCGAGGAAGTCGCGCAGCTCCTGCTCGCGCGCATTGGGACCCACATCGCGCGCCAGGCGGATCATGTGCTGCATAGGGCCTTCGTCCATGCGCAGCACGTCGAGTTCCTGCTGGGCGAAGTAACCAATGCTCAGGCCCTTGCCTTCGGTGATCTCACCGCTGACCAGCTTGTTCATTTTGGCCAAGGTCTTGACCACGGTCGATTTGCCTTGGCCGTTGGCGCCCAGGATGCCGATGCGTTGGCCAGGCAGCACAGACCGGTTGATACCGGAGACGATGGTCAGCGGCTCTCTGCCTTCGATGTGATAACCGCAGGCCAGCTCCTTGAGCGAGAGCATGGGGTTGGGCAGGCTGGCCGGTTCAGGGAAGGTGAACTGGAAGTCGCTGGCCGTGAGCACGGGGGCGAGCTTTTCCATGCGCTCCAGTGCCTTGACGCGGCTTTGCGCCTGCTTGGCCTTGCTGGCCTGGGCCTTGAAGCGCGCGATGAACTTGGACAAGTGGGCGATCTTGTCCTGCTGCTTGTTGAACGCGGCGGCCTGCTGGCTCATGCGTTCGGCGCGCATGGACTCGAAGGCCGTGTAGCCACCCGTGTAGCGTGTCAGCTTGCCGTCGTCCAGGTGCAGGGTGACCTTGGTGATCGCGTCCAGGAATTCGCGGTCGTGGCTGATGATCAGCAGGGTGCCTTCATAGCGTTGCAACCAGGCTTCCAGCCAGACCAGGGCGTCCAGGTCCAAGTGGTTGGTGGGTTCGTCGAGCAGCAGCAATTTGGCCGGGCACATCAGGGCGCGGGCCAGTTGCAGGCGCATCCGCCAGCCGCCCGAGAAGCTGTTGACCGGGGCTTGAGATTGTTCGAGCGTGAAGCCCAGGCCCAGCAGCAAGGCCTGCGCGCGCGCGGGTGCATCGAAGTAGCCCACCTCGGCCAGGGTGGCATGGGCTTCGCCAATGGCGTTGCCGTCATCGGCCTCTTCGGCGGTGGCCAGGTCTTCCAGTGCCTTCATCAGGCGGGTGTCGCCCTGCAGTACGTACTCGGTAGCCGGGTCATCTGTTTCTGGCATGTTCTGCGCCACCTCGGCCATGCCGCCTGGTTGCAACCAGCTGGGCGGGATCTCGACGTCGCCAGCATCGGGGTGCAAACGGCCAGCCAGCAATGAAAACAGCGAGGACTTGCCCGCGCCATTGCGCCCGATCAGGCCGACTTTTTCGCCGGGGTGCAGTGTGGCGCTGGCTTGGTTCAGGACGGGCTTGGTGCCGCGCAGCAGCGACACATTTTTCAGAACGATCATCTCTTTACTTTCGGGCGCAGGCACGCAGGTGCCAAGCGATCAATCCAGCGACCACCGAGGATCCGGCTTGGCCGGTCATCAGGCGGCGCCCCCTTGAGGGGCGTGCGAAGCACGTAGGGAGTATGTTTACGACAGCAGCGCCTCTCGGGTGATCAGCAAGACCTGATCATCCCCGGACGAGGTCGGCAACCAGAACACAGGCAGCGTGGGGAAGGCGCGCTCGAAGTGCTCGCGCTCGTTGCCAATTTCCAGCACCAGCACGGCATCGGCTGTCATGAATTTGTTGGGCTGAGCACGCAGATCCGCGATGAGCTGGCGCGTGAAGTCCATGCCGTCTTCGCCTGAGGCCAGCGCCAGTTCCGGCTCGGCCAGGTACTCGGCGGGCAGTGCCTTCATGGACTTTGCGTTCACATAAGGCGGATTGCACAGTACCAGGTCGTAAGGCCCATTCACCGATTGCAGGCCATTGCTTTGCAGCAGCGCGATGCGATCGGCCAGATCATGTTGATCGACATTGATGCGGGCCACGGCCAGCGCATCGGGGCTGATGTCGGCACCGTCCACGCTCACATCGGGATAGGCCATCGCCGCCAGCACGGCCAGGCTGCCGTTGCCGGTGCACAGGTCCAGCACGCGTTGCGTCTTGTCGCTCAGCCAGTCATCGATGGTGCCTTCGGCCAGCAACTCGGCAATGAAGGAGCGCGGCACGATGGCGCGTTCGTCCACATAGAAGGGCACGCCTTGCAGCCAGGCTTGCTTCGTCAGATAGGCGGCTGGTTTGCGGGTGGCGATGCGCTCCTGGATCAGTTGTCGCACTTGTGCCAGTTGCTCGTTCGACACGGGCTGTTCAGCCACGCCATCCAGATCATCGATAGGCAGGCCCAGGCGCCACATCACCAGCCAGGCGGCTTCGTCAAAGGCGTTGGTGGTGCCGTGGCCAAAGCCCACACCAGCCTGGGTCAGTTGTTCAGCGCTGGCTTCGATCAGCTCGATGACGGTCTTCACGTTGTTCGTCACGCCAGCAGCCTTTCCAGCGTCTGCTTGTAGATGTCCTTGAGGGGCTCGATATCGGCCACGGCCACGTGCTCGTCGATCTTGTGGATGCTGGCGTTGACAGGGCCGAACTCGACCACCTGCGGGCAGATCTGCGCGATGAAGCGGCCATCCGACGTGCCGCCTGTGGTGGACAGCTCGGTATCGATGCCCGTGACGCTTTGAATGGCTGCGGCCATGGCGTCTACCAAGGGGCCGCGACGTGTCAGGAAGGGGCGACCGCCGAGTGTCCAGTCGATGTTGAAGTCCAGACCATGACGGCGCAGCAGGTCTTCAACTTTGCTTTGCAGGCCTTCCGGTGTGGATTCGGTCGAGAAGCGGAAGTTGAAATCGATCACCAGTTCACCCGGGATCACGTTGTTCGCGCCCGTGCCGGCATGGATGTTGGACATCTGCCAGCTGGTCGGCGGGAAGTGGTCATTGCCCGCATCCCAGACGATGGTGGTGAGTTCGGCCAGCGCCGGTGCTGCCAGATGGATGGGGTTCCTGGCCAGATGCGGATAGGCGATGTGGCCTTGCACGCCCTTGATGCGCAGCTTGCCCGAGAGCGAACCACGGCGACCGTTCTTGATCATGTCGCCCACTTGCTTGACCGAAGTGGGTTCGCCCACGATGCAGGCGTCCAGGCGTTCGCCGCGCTCCTTGAGCCACTCGCAAACCTTGACGGTGCCATCCACCGACGGGCCTTCTTCGTCACTGGTGATCAGGAAGGCGATGCTGCCTTGGTGCTGCGGGTGGGCCGCGACGAACTCTTCGCTGGCCACGACCATGGCGGCCAGAGACGTCTTCATGTCAGCGGCGCCGCGGCCATAGAGCAGGCCATCGCGGTAGCTGGGCACGAAGGGCGGGCTGGACCATTGATCGAGCGGGCCGGTGGGCACCACATCGGTGTGGCCGGCGAATACCAGCGTCGGGGCACCTGTGGCGTGGCCTGCGCCACGCTTGATGGCCCAGAGGTTGGTCACGGGGGCGTCTTGCGGGCCGAAGGTCAAGGTCTGGCATTCGAAGCCGATGGCGCGCAGGCGGTCGGCCATCAGGTCCTGGCAGCCGTGGTCAGCCGGGGTGACGGACTGGCGTGCGATCAGCGCCTCGGTGAGGCGCACGGTGGCTGTCATGGTGTCGTATCAGGGAGCGTAGGCTTCGGGTTCAGAAGCGGGTGGACGAGAAGCCGTTGTTGCTGTCTTCAGAGCGCACGTCCAGCGTGATTTCGGTGAACGAAGGGCCATCTTCCACTTCCTCGGGCTTGGCGGCGAGCTTGGACTTGTTGGTCGTGTCGTTTTGCAGGCGCCACATGAGGTTGGTCGGCGAGTCGGCGTGCAGCAGGCCTTCGTCGCGGGTGACCACGCCTTCGTTGATCAGGCGGGCGATGTCTTGCTCGTAGCTCTGCGAGCCTTCTGCCATGGATTTCTCCATCGCTTCTTTCACACCAGTGAAGTCGCCCTTTTCGATCATCTCGGACACGAGGTGGGTGTTGAGCAGCACTTCCACTGCAGGCACGCGGCCACCTGTGGTCGATTTCAACAGGCGTTGCGACACGATGGCCTTCAGGCCTGAAGCCAGGTCGCTCAGCAAGGCCGGCCGCGCTTCAGGTGTGTAGAAGGACAGAATCCGGCCCAATGCGTGGTAGCTGTTGTTAGCGTGCAGGGTGGACAACACCAGGTGGCCCGACAGCGCATACGAGATCGCGACCGTCATGGTTTCGCGATCG